>CAVJRB010000276.1:1862-9414 GCA_963651655.1 bacterium
AAATTTGTAAATTTTTTCTGATTTCCTCTTTCTTTTTTGGTGAATTTGTATTAAAATAGTTCCATGAATATCGGAATGACTTTTATTCATGGTGATATTGCCGCAATGCGGCATGTCCGTTTAGGCTGGTTTATCCGGCACACATATATTTTACAAGAAGGGATGGAAGGGTAATGATATCGAATCAGGTACTGCAGAATACACTTGAGGGGCTCAAGGAGATATCCAGGACGGAGTTTTGCATTATTGATACAGATGGCAAGACACTGGCGTCCACCTACAGTGATTTTGAGATTCAGCCGCAAGATGTCCAGGCATTTGTAGAATCCCAGGCTGCCAGCCAGCTTGTGAAAGGTTACCAGTATTTCAAGGTCTGTGATGATTATCAGTTGGAATACATTCTGGTTGCCCACGGAGAAGATGAAGATACTTATATGGTAGGAAAGCTTGCTGCTTTCCAGATCCAGAGCCTGATCGTGGCTTATAAGGAGCGTTTTGATAAGGACAGCTTTATTAAGAACCTGCTGCTTGACAATTTGCTTCTGGTAGATATTTATAATCGTGCGAAGAAGCTTCATATTGAGGCAGATGTGCGCCGCGTGGTTATGATCCTGGAGCTTGAGCAGGAGAGAGAGCACAGCTCTATGGAGAGCGTGAAGAGCCTGTTCGGCGGCAAGAGCAAGGACTTTATCACAGCGGTTGATGAGAAGAGCATTATCATTGTCAAGGAGCTTGAGGAGAATGAGGGCTATGAAGAGATGGACAAGCTGGCCCAGACCATTCTGGATACTCTTGGACTTGACAGGGAGAATGATACTCATATTGCATATGGAACCATTGTCAGTGAGCTGAAGGAGGTTTCCCGTTCCTATAAGGAAGCCAGAATGGCTCTTGATGTAGGCAAGATCTTCTCACCGGAGAAGGATGTGATCGCTTACAGTTCTCTTGGAATCGGCCGTCTGATTTATCAGCTTCCGATCCCGCTGTGCAAGATGTTCATCAAGGAGATTTTCGGCGGCAAGTCCCCGGATGACTTTGATGAGGAGACTCTGGTCACAATCGACAAGTTCTTTGAGAACAGCCTGAATGTATCCGAGACATCCAGACAGCTTTATATTCATCGTAATACTCTGGTATATCGTCTGGATAAGCTCCAGAAGAGCACCGGACTGGATCTTCGCGTATTTGAGGATGCCATCACATTTAAGATTGCGCTGATGGTTGTACGCTATATGAAATATATGGAGACTCTGGAATACTAAGAGACGGATTCCAAATGCACAGCCAGGGCATTTGGATGACTGCATCTGGTTTTTACAACAGTATTTTATGTGCCTGTCGTTTGAAGAAAGCGGCAGGCATTTTTTATGTGTTTCCTTTGTGAAATCCCTTGCGTTCTCCTTATTCTTTGGTATAATAAATTACTGCTTACAGGCAGGTGAAAAAATAAGGTTGCATTTTTACCTGATATATATTACAATATTGTTACATAAAAATTAAGAAAATAACAAATGCTTATTTGATGAAAAATGAAGGAGGATATCATGATTGATCTGATAGATGTGAGCAAGTCTTATGGACAGGGTCTGCCGGCAGTGAATCACGCCAATCTCCATGTAGATAAAGGGGAATTTGTGTTTATAGTAGGAAGCAGCGGTTCAGGCAAATCCACTTTGATCAAGCTTCTTCTCAAGGAACTGGATTCCACATCCGGCACCACGATCGTAAGCGGCGAGAAGCTTGAGGGAATGAAGCATCGCCGTGTTGCCAAATACCGCCGTAAGCTTGGAGTTGTATTCCAGGATTTCCGTCTTTTGAAGGACCGGGATGTCTACGAGAACGTGGCATTTGCACAGCGTGTGGTAAACCGCCCAACAAGAGTGATCCGCAAGCGTGTTCCTGAGGTTTTGCAGGAGGTTGGACTTGCAGGCAAATATAAAGCATACCCGGATGAGCTCTCCGGAGGCGAGCAGCAGAGAGTTGCCCTTGCAAGAGCCATTGTAAACCGCCCGGATATTCTGCTGGCAGATGAGCCTACCGGCAACCTGGATCCGAAGACCTCAGAGGAGATCATGAAGCTGCTTGAGGAGATCAATGAGCGAGGTACCACCGTTCTGGTAGTAACCCACAACAAAGAGATCGTCAATTCCATGAAGAAGCGTGTCCTGACCATGCACAATGGAGTGATCATCAGCGACGAGAAAGAGGGAGAATATTATGAGGCCTAGTACGATCTGGTATACCCTGAAGCAGGGTGTCAAGAACATTAAGAGGAATTTCATGTTTTCCATTGCTTCTGTTATCACTATGGCAGCATGTATTTTTCTTTTTGGAATTTTCTTTTCCATTGTAAATAATGTAAATACCCTGGCACACAAGGTTGAGGAAGATGTGCCCATTACTGTGCTTTTTAACGAGGGAACCACCCAGGAGCAGATGGATGCGGTAGGCGAGCTGATCAAGGCGCGCCCGGAGGTGTCCAAGATTGAGTTCGAGTCTGCGGATGAAGCATGGGAGAAGATGAAGAAGGAATACTTCGGAGACGATGCGGAGGCAGCAGATGGATTTAAGGATGACAATCCTCTTGCAAACTCTTCCAACTACCGTGTATACATGAACAATATTGAGAAACAGTCTGAGCTGGTTGCCTATATTAAGACCCTGGACAATGTCCGTGAGGTCAATCAGTCTGAGCAGGCGGCCAAAACCCTTGGTTCGATTAACCGTATTGTTTCCTATGTATCTGTGGCGGTCATTGTGATCCTGCTGATCATTTCCATTTTCCTGATCAGCAATACCATTTCAGTTGGTATTACAGTTCGTAAGGAAGAGATTGGAATCATGAAATACATAGGTGCTACAGATGGATTTGTCCGTGCGCCGTTCCTTCTGGAAGGTATGGTGCTTGGCCTGGTTGGAGCAGGAATCCCGCTGGTGATCCTGTATTTCTGCTACAACAGCGTGGTAACTTATGTGTACACCAAGTTCAGCGTGCTTATGGGCGTTGTGGATTTCATTCCGGTAGGACAGATCTACCAGACACTGGTTCCCATTGCGCTGGCATTAGGACTTGGAATCGGTCTTGTGGGAAGCTTTATTACCACAAGAAAACACTTGAAGGTGTGAGAAATCTGTTTTACAATAAAGGCGGTTATTCGCATTCCGCCAGAGAATATGAGAAAAGATATGGGGGCTGCTGGAGAAATCCGGCAGTCCTTTTGCATAAAAGAAGAGACGGATAGAACTTATACAGCGAAAATGAGGAGAACGATAAATGGCAGATAAACAATTTATAAAGGGGGCCATAACCGGTGTGCTGTGTGCATCCCTAGTACTGGGAGGAGGCTACGTGGGCCTGCAGAAAGCAGGGCGCGCGGGAAGCACAGTGCTGTCTGATGTGGCAGTTCCCCAGAAAATCAAATACCTGGAGGATATCATTGACCAGAACTATCTGGATGAGGTAGATGAGGATTCCCTGAAGGAGGGACTCTATACAGGGCTTCTGTATGGCATTGGAGATCCCTATTCCCGGTATTACACAGAGGAAGAATATGAGGAGGAAATGCGCGATACGGAAGGCTCTTACTCCGGAATCGGCGTGAGCATCACCCAGAATTCGGAAGGCGGAATTCTGGTAGTGGACTGTTATGAGGGCGGTCCGGCTGATCTTGCGGGAATTAAGGTAAATGACGTAATTACAGCAGTGGATGGAACAGATGTGACGGAAATGACTCCTTCAGAGGTTTCCGAGATGATCCGAAACAAAGAGGACGGAACCTCTGTGCTGACGGTTTATCACCAGGAAGCAGATGAGCCGGAAGAGATTACGGTCACCATAAGCAATGTGGAGCTTCCCACGGTTTCCTATGAAATGCTGGAGGATTCCATCGGATATCTTCGCATTACAGAGTTTACCCTTGTGACGCCCCAGCAGTTTGAGGATGCCTACAAGGATCTTCAGACAAAGGGCATGGAGAAGCTGATCGTGGATCTCCGCGACAATCCGGGCGGTGTGCTTTCTTCTGTGTGTGATGTGCTTCGCCAGATTTTGCCCGAGGGTCTGATCGTATATACAGAGGACAAATACGGGGAAAGACAGGAGATGAAGTGCGACGGGGATACGCCTATTGACATTCCGCTGGCGGTGCTGGTAAATGAGAACAGCGCCAGTGCTTCCGAGATTTTTGCAGGAGCGGTGAAGGACTATGAAATTGGTACTATCGTGGGCACAACCACCTACGGAAAAGGAATCGTCCAGAGCATCCGCCAATTGTCAGACGGAAGTGCAGTGAAGCTGACCACAGCGAAATATTTTACCCCGAAGGGAAATGATATCCATAAGGTAGGAATTACGCCGGATGTGGAAGTGAAGTTAGATGCCAGCCTTCTGAATAAGACGGATATCAGCCATGAGGAGGATAATCAGCTTCAGGCGGCAATACAGGCGGTTTCTCGTTGACAAAAGCACTGTGTTGGATTAGAATGATAAAAGATTTAGTATGGAGGAGCCATAAATGAAACACAATTTTAAGAAAATCGAGCCGAAATGGCAGAAAAAATGGGAAGAGCAGCAGGCTTTTAAAGCTGTTGACGGAAGTGATAAACCGAAATTTTACGGCCTTGTAGAGTTCCCGTACCCAAGTGGTGCCGGAATGCATGTTGGCCATATAAAAGCATACTCCAGTATCGAGGTACTTTCCAGAAAGAGAAGAATGCAGGGATACAATGTACTGTTCCCAATTGGATTCGATGCTTTCGGACTTCCTACTGAGAACTATGCGATCAAGACAAACACACATCCCCGTGTGATCACAGACCAGAACATTGAGAAATTCACCAATCAGCTGAAGAGCGTTGGATTCTCCTTTGACTGGAGCCGTGTGATCGATACCACACAGGAGGATTTCTACAAATGGACACAGTGGATTTTTCTGAAAATGTTTGAGAACGGACTTGTTTTCCGTGACAAGACACTGGTTAACTACTGCCCGTCCTGTAAGGTCGTTCTTTCCAATGAGGACAGCCAGGGCGGCAAATGCGACATCTGCCACAGCGATGTTATCCAGAAATCCAAGGACGTATGGTATCTGCGCATTACCCAGTATGCAGACAAGCTTCTTGAGGGCCTGAAGGATGTAGATTATCCGGCAAACATCAAGCAGCAGCAGGTAAACTGGATCGGTAAATCCACAGGTGCTTTCGTGAACTTCGCAGTTGACGGAATTGACGAGACCCTGCAGATTTATACCACAAGACCGGATACCCTGTTCGGCGTAACCTTTATGGTTATCGCACCGGAGCATCCTCTGATCGACAAATATGCTGACCGCATCTCCAATATGGATGAGATCAAGGCTTACCGTGATGAGTGCGCCAAGAAGACAGAGTTCGAGAGAACCCAGCTTGTAAAAGACAAAACTGGTGTATGCATCCAGGGCCTTGAGGGCGTAAACCCGGTAAACGGCAAGAAGATCCCGATTTACATTGCAGACTATGTAATGATGGGATATGGTACCGGAGCTATCATGGCAGTACCTGCACATGACCAGAGAGACTATGATTTCGCGAAGAAATTCGGCATTGACATTATCCAGGTTATCAAGGGCGGCGACATTGAGAAGGAAGCTTACACAGGCGACGGCGAGATGATCAACTCTGATTTCCTCAACGGATATACCAATAAGAAGGACTCCATCAAGCGCATGCTTGAGGAACTTGAGAAGAAAGGCATCGGTAAAGCTGGTGTTCAGTACAAGATGAAGGACTGGGCATTCAACCGCCAGAGATACTGGGGCGAGCCAATCCCGATCGTTCACTGCCCGAAGTGCGGCGATGTAGCAGTTCCATATGAGGAGCTTCCACTTCGTCTGCCGAAGATCGAGGACTTCCAGCCAGGTGAGGACGGACAGTCACCGCTTGCAAGAATTGAGTCCTTTGTAAACTGCAAATGCCCGAAATGCGGCGGCGATGCCAAGAGAGAGACTGATACCATGCCTCAGTGGGCTGGATCTTCCTGGTATTTCCTTCGTTATGTGGATCCACACAATACAGAAGCTCTTGCAGACCGCAAGAAGATGGAATACTGGATGCCGGTTGACTGGTATAACGGCGGTATGGAGCACGTAACCAGACATATGATCTACTCCAGATTCTGGCATCATTTCCTGTATGACATGGGAATCGTCAATACTCCTGAGCCATATGCGAAGCGTTCCGCTCAGGGTATGATTCTTGGTTCTGACGGAGATAAGATGAGTAAATCCAAGGGCAACGTAGTAGACCCGCTGGATATTGTAGACGAGTATGGTGCAGACGCACTTCGTACCTATGTACTGTTCATGGGTGATTACGGCGCTGCTGCTCCGTGGAATGACAGCTCTGTAAGAGGCTGCAAGCGTTTCCTTGAGAGAGTTGCAGGACTTACCGATATTATGACTGATGAGCCTGCTTCCAAGGATATGGAGGTTAAGATCCACAAGGCGATCAAGAAGGTATCTTCCGATATCGAGGCTATGAAGTTCAATACTGCAATTGCATGCCTCATGACTCTGATCAACGAGATCTATGCAGTTGGCAAGATCAGCAGAGATGACCTTGTAATCTTCATCAAGCTTCTTTGCCCATTTGCACCTCACCTTTGCGAGGAAATCTGGGAGACCATCGGCGGAGAAGGATTACTTTCCCTTTCCCAGTGGCCGGAGTACGAGGAGAGCAAGACTGTAGAGGCTTCTGTAGAGATCGGTGTACAGGTTAACGGTAAAGTACGCGGAACCATCGTAATCCCGAACGGATGTGCCAAAGAGGAAGCTCTTGAGCTGGCTAAGAAGGATGAGAGAGTTGCTTCCTTCTTAGAGGGCAAGACTCTTGTAAAAGAGATTTATGTACCGAATAAGATTGTTAACTTTGTTGCGAAATAATCACGCTGCCAAGTTATGAAAGCTGTTATATAAGTAGTGCAGACAAATCCCCATCAGAATGAACTGGTGGGGATTTTCACAGTTAGAGCGTGTTTGTCATTGCATTGTTTGTTTTTAGGAGAGAAATTTATATGGAAGGTCTCAGCAAAAAAATATATCTTGAGTTGTCCGCGCCGACGGAAGAGGATTCCCGTTCTGACCAGCAGCGCATTCTGGAAGCATTGAGTGCGGAAGGGATAGAGGAGCAGGTTCATATGCCTGTCCACATTTTGCGAATGTTATACCCACTGGTTGAAAATGCAAAGTGGAAAATCACAGTATCTCTTGGCTGGAATGGGGAAAACTGGGAAATACTAGACATAGAGGCTGGAAATCAGACCGGGCATCATTATGGACTGGCGGTAGATCTTGGAAGCACTACCGTGGTGGCAAGACTTCTGGACTGTGTTTCTGGCAGGGTGGTGAAGGAAGTCAGCTGCTTTAACCGCCAGATCCAGTGGGGAACGGATATCCTTTCCAGGATTTTTTACTGTAAGGATAATCCCAGGAAGCTGGAAGAAGTGCGGCAGGCTACGGTGGACTCCATTGTGGAATGTATGGATAAGCTGGATGAAGAGCGGCCTTCCATTTCCCGC
>CAVJRB010000277.1:0-5296 GCA_963651655.1 bacterium
TTTGGATGCGTTTGTTGCAGTTTCAGGAGCAATTAAAGCTTGTGCGGTTACATTATCCAAAATAGCAAATGATTTGCGTTTAATGTCTTCGGGACCAAGAGCTGGCTTTCATGAAATAAATCTGCCTGCAAAACAGAATGGTTCTTCTATCATGCCTGGAAAAGTAAATCCAGTTATTCCTGAGGTAGTAAATCAGGTCGCATTTAATATCATTGGAAACGATGTTACCATTACGATGGCTGCAGAAGCAGGACAGCTTGAATTAAATGCATTTGAACCAATTGTGTTTTATTGTATGTTTCAGTCTATTGACACATTGTCTTATGCTGTTGAGACGTTTGTTGATAATTGTGTTCTGGGAATTACAGCAAATGAGACCAGGTGTCGATACCTTGTAGAAAACAGCGTGGGAATTATCACTGCAATTTGCCCATATGTTGGATACCAGAAAGCTGCCGATATTGCAAAAAAAGCGATTAAAACAGGAGAATCTGTGAGGGATTTGATTCTGGCAGAAAAACTTATGACAGAAGATCAGCTGAACTGCATTCTTGACCCGGTAAACATGACAGAACCAGGAATATCAGGAAAGAAGGAACTAAATAAGAGAGGATAAAAATTAAACAATTGTCCAGCAAATAGCAATCCCCCGGAGGGTTATATGTCTCCGGGGGATTGCCTTATATAGAAACTTATTTAGTTTTCCTCATACTGATTGGATTTCCAGATTACGCTGACCAGCCTTGCGATGCAGGCTTTCAGGTCTTCCAGCTTCAGGGTTCCGGCTTCCAGTTCTTTTTTCAGGTTGTCATGGTCACCGAAGCAGCCGGGCATAACCAGGTCGTTTCCGGCGCGCATGCAGCCGGAGGCTGTGCAGCTGTCGTCACGCTCGGTGGTTGTCCAGTCGGTCATGATGGCACCGCCAAAGCCCCACTCATTTCTTGCCGCGTCTGTACAAAGATCATAGTTATTGGCAGCGTGAACGCCATTGATCAGGTTATAGCTTGTCATAATGGAAAGTGGCTGGGATTCCTTCACAGCGATTTCAAAGCCCTTCAGGTAAAGCTCACGGATGGTTCTCTCAGAAACAATGCTGTCGGAGCCCATACGGTTGTCTTCCTGGTTGTTGCATGCAAAATGCTTGATGGTAGTTCCGCATCCGTAATTAGACTGCACGCCGTTTGTCATAGCAGCTGCAATGGTACCAGCCACGTATGGATCCTCGGAATAATACTCAAAGTTTCTTCCGCAAAGAGGATTTCTGTGGATATTCATTCCAGGAGCCAGCCATAAGGTAACTCCGAAATGCTCCATCTCTTTTCCGATCATCGATCCTACCTTTTCAATAAGAGCCGTATTCCAGGTCTGCGCCAGCATGGTTCCTACCGGAATGGCAGTGCAGTACTGATAGTACCTCTCGCCTGGAAGCTCTGCAGGACCATTGTAGAAAAGTCCGCCTTCCAGACTGAATTCAAATGGCATGGAAACGATTTTGCCCTCATTTACATTGTAGTATTTCATAAGACGAAGGCCAGCCGGGCCATCTGCAAGAACAATACTTGCAAGGCCTTTGTCAATGGCACATCTGTGTGTCTCTCCCGCAGAACCTGGTACAGAAATTCCTGCGGCTCCAAGATTTCCGCCCTGTGCTTTTCCCGGATCACCAGCAGCCAGATCGATCAGCTCGTCCACAGACAGGGTATTTACAAATTTCATTGCCGCCTGATCCGCCAGCTCGCTGTTCTTACGGTATACAATTTCCTTTGTCTCAAAATCAGCAGCTTTCACTTCCAGAACCGGAAGCTGTTTTTTCCCTGCAAGAGCCTTCTGCGCTGCTTCACGTTTTGCGGTAGCACCTGCTGTCTGCTCTAATTCTTTCAGCTCATCCTTTAATGGGAAAAGATTCTTCACTTTTTCCAGAACGGCATCCTGATCCAGCTTCATACCAAAGGTCAGCTTTGCACTTTCCAGGCTGTTTCCAACAGAAATTCCATAGAAGCCTTTCTCCAGAACCCATGCCGCTTTTTTCTCGTCATAGGAAGTGAGCCGTCCTGCTGGAATTTCCAGAGTCATACTCTTAGTTTCTCCAGGCTGTAAAAGCTCTGTTTTTCCATAGGCAACCAGACGATGAGCCTCTTTTTCCATTGAGCCTCCAGGTAAAGATGCGTACACCTGTACCACTTCTTTTCCTGCAGTGTCGCCTGTGTTTTTCACGCATACGGAAACCTTCAGAAGGCTGTCAGCTGTCTGTCCCTTTTCCATTTCTGCGTTCTGAATTTCAAATGCAGTATAGGAAAGTCCGTATCCAAAGCCATAGCAAACCGGAACTCCAAAGGTATCAAAATAGCGATATCCTACATAAAGCCCTTCCTCATAAAACTCTTTCTCCACATTTCCATTATTATGGGAAAAAGTAGCTGCACTTGGATAATCTTCATATTTGTATGCCCAGGAATCCACCAGCTTACCAGATGGATTTACCTTGCCGGAAATAACATCTGCGAAAGCATTTCCGCCTTCCATTCCAGGCTGTACAATCACCAGAAGTGCTTTAATATTGGAAAACTCGTCCATAAAGGAAAGATCCACCTGACCGCCTGCATTGATAACAATAATGACATTTTTGTAATATTTGCAAAGATCTGCCAGCATCTGGTGCTCGTCATCCTTCAGATAATAGTCGCCCTGATCTGCATTACGGTCCGCACCTTCTCCTGCTACACGGCTGAGTACATAAATGGCTGTATCCGTGATTTCCCCGGCTTCCGGCTTTTTCACAGGATCACCTGTTGGCATGATAAAAGGTGTTGTACTGTAAACAGCAAAGAAATCCATGGTATCGCTGCCCTCTCCAGCTCTTGAAAGAATGTCGTTCTTCCAGTCCTGGCGGGCTTTCTCATAAATCTGGTCGTAGCTGCGGATCCAGTCTTCATTGGTAATCTGGTATCCTGCATTTTTCAGGCCCTGCCAGATGGAAACCTTCTCGCGCTCATTTACGTCGCCGGAGCCGGTTCCGCCTTTGATGGTTCTTCCAGCACCTGCACCATAGACAGCAAGTGCGCATCCTTCTTTTAAAGGCAGCACCTGGTCTTCATTTTTCAGAAGAACGATTCCCTCTGCGGCAGCTTCTCTTGCCACCTTGCGATGCTCCATTTCCCATGGTGCAATTTCCGGGCTTGTGGTTCCGGAAAAGGTTCTTTCCTTTAAGATTCGTGTCATGATAAATCCTCCCTCAGGCGAAATATTTTCTCAGAAGATAAGTAGGAGTGCAGCTCCATGCATGGCAGTAGCTGTTTACAATGCTGCTTCCGTAAGGAGACTCTGCAGGATTTTCCGGATTGTAAAGTTCCCAGAAGGTGTCTGCTCCGTGGCTGATCATTCCGCCCCAGTAATATTTCATATAGTCCAGAGCCTGCTCTTTTTTGCCGCAAAGAAGAAGGGCTTCTACATAATGATGGTTCATATACGGGGAAACCATGCCTTTTTCTGGCTTCATTTCTGTTACTTTCTCCAGAATCCGTGCGCCTTCCTCTGTATCTACCACGCCGGCAAGCACCATCCAGACCTGATTTGCATAGTTGATCTGTCTGTCAGGACCGCTTACAAACAGTCCAGTCTCAGAATCCAGAAGATATTTTTTCGCTGCTTCTGTTTTGGCTTTTTCTTCCTTTGCAAGTTCTGCTGCTTTTTCGGTATCGCCAAGGATTTCTGCAATTTCCTGAACCTTTTTCGCACAGTAGATATATACGCCCTGCATAGCAGCCTGTTTGTCCAGGCCATCGGTCCAGTCAATAAATGCCCAGAAGCCTTCGCCGCAGATCAGAAGGTCTTTCTCGTCAAACTGTTTTCCTGCAAGCTCCATCTGGCGGTAAGCGCACTTGCTCAGGTCACGAAGGGTTTCCAGATCACCGGAAGCCTTATAGTAGTCAAGAAGTGCTGCTCCATAGAACATGGAGTAGTCCAGAAGGAAGGTATCGTCTACAATAAATTTCGGCTCTGTGAACAGGCAGGCGCTTACCATTCCGTCATCTCTTGTCTGGGCTGCAAACAGGTAAAGGCATCTTTTTACCAAGTCATAATTTTTAAATGTATCATAATTTGCCAGCGCCTGAAGTCTCAGGTCTCCCAGCCACAGTCTGCGGTCACGTTTCGGGCCGTCTTCAAATACAGACTGCATGCAGTTCATTAAGGTGCGCAGGCTGACTTTGTCCAGGGCACGGATCATTTCGTCATCACTTTCGAAAGGTTTTACCTGATCCATATTTACGGAAGAAACGCTGACACAGGTTACGTCCTCCACAACCATCTGCCATTTCAGGGAAGTATCAATTGCCTCGATTTCCAGATAACGGAATGCATAGCGTCTTGGCAGCTTCAGTTCTGCCGGCAGCACGTCAATATGAATAAATTCTTCCTGGATCCATCCACGACTGATCCAACCGTCATAGTCTGCGGAATCCTCTGTCATTTCTTTTGCGATCTCTCCAAATTTCAGGCGGAAAAATGCCGGTGAATCCTGTGGGCTTCCTACAGAAGCAAGCTTCAGGGTTACATATCCAACCTGGTGATCTCCAAAATCCAGGCACAGCTTATCCCCTTTGGCAAGATGATAATTGGAAAGGTTTTCAATGGAGTCTTTGACAACTACATCTGGATAAATGTTTTCTGTTTTTATAACCTCTACGATAGAAACTGGCTTTACAATTGTTTCCTGCAGCTTCGGTGCGCAAGCCTCTGCTTTTTTTACAAAATCGTCATTGGTGACACGAACCATATTTAAATCAATGCTTACTTCTGGCATAATTCTTTTCTCCTTTCAGTGATCTCCCTTAGATAGGTTTACTTTACCTCTTTTTTGGGTGTTTTCCAATTGTTTTTTTTGAGATGAAATACTGACCTTTTTTACGGATTGTACAAGATAAAGAAGGCAGCAATTTCATAATTACATGAAATCACTGCCTTAGAGCGTGTTTGAAAAGGGCTCTCGGTTAAAGCTTTTTAGTCAGATAACTTGATAATAACGGTATCTTTATAGATTGCAATAGATCCGTAATCCGGATAACAAGGCATATTTTTTACATAAGGATCTTTTTTCAGTTCTTTTACCGTGTTATTGTCAACAAGGTTCGGTACATACCCCATGTAATGCCAGAACCAGGATTTTTCTGGAATAATAGTTTACAAGAGGTTTTTCCTTTGTAACTCCGTTTCCGCCATAGTGGAACTTATTAGAATCCTTCCATTGATTATGAAATGTGTCATCTGATACTTTTCCAATAAATGCCCAGCTAAGAGA
>CAVJRB010000277.1:5306-7061 GCA_963651655.1 bacterium
AGAGAGGTATTAAAGCCTTCGGTCATTCGTACCTGTGTCAGCATGGAGCTTAAATATGCTTTGGTTTGCTCTGTATTGTAATACATTGCCATATAATTTCCGTTAGACAGCCAGACGTATTGAACCGTGACCAGAACCAGAAGTGCTGCTACGCTGTTTCGTCCATACAGATACAGCTTTCGGCGGGAAGGCTTATTGATTTTCACATCTGCATTTTGAAGGATCAGATCCATAATCATAACCGGCACCAGAAAAATGAAAACAGAGCCATATACCATCATGGTATAGATTTCGCTCTCAGAGCACATGATGGTGATGCCGTTTACTGCCAGCGGAAAGATCATGCACAGCAGCACACATTCCAGGATCAGACTTACCCTGGCTTTCTTTAACCAAAGCAAATAAACAATTCCCCCAAATGAAATAAGTGCGAGAATTACAATTGCAATTCTGACAACCACTGTGGATGAGACTCCATAGTAGTCAATAAATGGCATCTTTACAATATCTCCCACTGCACGCTTCAGAATTCCTGGAAGAGTGCTAAGAGAAAGATTTCCCATATTGTTAATCCCCTGGTAATCCGACAATTCAGCACTATATTTTGCCAGAGTCCATTTCATGCAGCCATAATATGCCAGAAATCCCAGAACCATGGTTAAAAAATCAAGGATTCCTCTGTATAGTACAGTTTGCCACTTTGATTTTCCTGCCAGAACTTCCTTTAACAGCAGAATCACAAACAGGCTGGCAGTCATCGGCAGATAGGCCTGATAGATGCCAAGGGATACTGCAGTGCAAATAGCTCCGCAAACAAGACCGACCCAACGGTATTTTCTGGCCAGCCAGACAGCCAGGATTGCTAAAAATGCGGCCAAAGTATTATATTCCACCACATACATGAAGAACATCGAGCTGGTAACAACAGGAAAACTGATGAAAACTCCTGCAAATACACAGCAAAGCGGTACAGACTGAATATCCAGTACATCAATAATCAGGCAGGCACTTACTGATAAAAGAAAAAGGGCAAGCAACCCATTCACCATGGGAATATTATAGTTCACTCCATATTTCATATGAAGCTGAGACAATAGCTCAATGACCCACCTTCCGGATGTAATCCCCGTCCCAACGCCTGTTGGTGTCTGTGAAATATTGTCATAATTCTGCAATACATTGGTAAGCGCAAATAAATGTGCAGCAAGACCTACCAGCATACTTGTGAGAAATGTATATTTGAAACGTTTTTCTGTAAGTTTCATTGATACCCCCTTATTTTTTATAGTATTTTCTCATACTATTATTGTGCACATTCTGTAAAAAAATGTCAAGTGGGATAAACACGATGGTGTAACGTTCGAAGGCGATTCTTTTCCAAAGTTAATAAAGGAAGGTACCTGGTGAGAATACCTTCCTTCCAAAGTTCAGACAGAAGCTGGTTGAGCTGGTGTATTTGAAAAATCGGAATTGAAAATTAAATGCATGTTAGTATGCCGCTGAAGGGAATGTAAATCTTTTTCAATAAATTTCCAGGTTTCTTTGTATGTTCCTGGTACAGCAATATCTGGACCAGAAATAAAGCTTATAAATTCGGGAAGATGGCCTTTGTATTTATCAGCAAAGTCATCGGACATCTCCTGTTTTTCATCATCAGAAAAGTCCTTTAAAGCATTGTATAAAACATGTTCCAAATTGCAGGAATTAAAGTACAGTCGGTAATCAATGCCATTAATTTTGTTTGTGGAGTATAGT
>CAVJRB010000278.1:0-11864 GCA_963651655.1 bacterium
ATACCGCAAAGTGGGGCGTGCAGATTGCGGGAATGATTTTTCAAACACGCTCTAGCTATTTCCTGTCTTTTCCAATTGCTTATGAAGCCATTATAGCAAAAGAAAAAGCCCTCGCAAGGGCTTTGGAATGAACCGTCATTTTCATGACATGATCGGTAATAGAATGGTGAGAACGAAGTTTCCATCCTGCACGCGCACGTCTACAGTTCCCTGGTATTTCTCCACAATGGACTTAATGCTGCGGATACCAATCCCGTGATTTTCTTTGTCTGCTTTGCTGGTAAGGGGCAGGCCATCCTTCATTTTCAGCTCTCCGTCAAAGGTGTTTTCCACCTGGATCACTGCAAAAAGATCTTTTTTCCACACTCGTACACCGATACTTTTGTATTCTTCTTTGCCTCGTTTCTCCACGCTTTCCACCGCGTTATCCAAGGCATTTCCCATGATGGTAAAAAGGTCTACCACATCCATAAATTCCAGCAGTTTTCCGTCTGCCACGCAGGTCCAGTCAATGTGATGAACCTTACAGTAAAGGCCTTTTTCCATAAGGATGGTGTCCAACGCCTCGTTGCCGGTATGTACGTCACTGTCGTAGACCTGAATCATATCCTGGACATCTTCGATAAAGGATTTCCGTCTTTCAGAATGGCTTTCTGTCTGAATCAGAGCTTCGATCTGGTGCTTCATGTCGTGGCATTTCCGGGTGATCATAGCAATGTTTTCACGGGACATTTCGTACTGCAGCTGCCGCTGGTTCCATAGGTTTTTGTTCTCGGAAAGGGTCTTCTGGATACGAAGCTCGCGCTGAAGAATTGTCTGCAAAACCAGTACCAGAACGCAGGCCCCAAGGGCATATACCTGGTTGATTCGGAACAATTTTATGTACTCTGTATTCGCAGTCCCTACGCCAATTACATCTATCGTCGTATTCTTCGCCAGCATACTTAAAACCAGCACAATGCTCGTTGCCGTAATTGCCATAACTGCTGCATTCGCCCAACTTGTATGATAATGCCCATCATCAGGCAGTCTTCTCCCAATTACAAATGCCGCGCCTGCATAGACCAGAATATACAACAGCCAGTATTTCACAGTAAAAAATTCCGGAATAATTCCCCTGTAAAAAATAAAAATATAAAGAGAGGAAACTGCATGCTGCAAAAGCGTACCACAGGATGCCGCAAGCACAGCTTCACTCCAGCAGATATTACAGCATAACATGCAGATTCCAATGAGAATTGCATAAATACCTACATACCAGAGCCAGTTATATGGTTTTGTAATGTCCGAAAAAAGCGGATAAAATAACAGGCTGCCTGCAAATAGTGCCAGTAGTCCTGTTATCAGACGAATGCAGAAATTCTTTCTTTTTTGAAGAAAAACGAAGAAGCAAAATGCTGCGGCCAGCATTTCAATACAATATGAAAATCCCTCAGTTCCTTGTATCCAATATTCCATGTTTTCCCCCTCATCCGTTTACAATCTTCAGAAATATTTAACCGTCAAGCTGACACTTACATATTTCTTATTTTGCTTTTTCAAATACTCTGCATATCCCCAATATACGCCGCTACCGCCTCTGCAAACGCCTTCTTCCTCGCCCGGCTCACCTGCAGCTGGTCATTTCCCACAAGAGCCATCCCGTCGTGGACACTCCGCACATGGCGAAGGTTTACCAGATAGCACTTGTTGCATTTGTAGAATCCATTTTCTTCCAGAACAGCCTCCACATCCTTCAGAACCCCTCGTGTAGAGAAATCCCCGTCCTCTGTATGGAAAATTAAGAGGTGCTGTACCACCTCCACATACTGAATATGGGACAGCAGCAGACGATGGGTTGCAGTACCGGTTTTTATGCTGATGCTCTTGTCCTTTTTCTTCTCTGCAAGCCTTTTTACCTTATCCATTTTCACGGAAAAGGCTTCGTATTTCACTGGCTTGAGAACATAGTCAAGGGCCTGCACCTCGTAGCCTCTAATGGCATATTTCGCCATATTTGTGATAAAGATCAGAATTACTTCTTCGTCTGTTTCCCGGATTTTTTCTGCTGCCTTCATGCCATCCATCTGAGGCATTTCCACATCCAGAAAAATCACATCATAGCAGGGACGGTACTGATCCAGAAGCTGGCTTCCGTCTGTATATTCCGCCACTTCGATCTGCACATTTTTCTCTTTCCCGTACTGCTTCAGAAAGCTTAAAAGCCGCTCCCGGTCCTTCGGATTATCCTCCGCAACTGCCACTCTAAGCATAGTAAATCCCCCATAAATCATCTCTTGTAACCACTTTATATTTTAGCATTTTTACTGCCAAAGCACCAGAACCAAGACAAAAATTTAGTCTCTTTATCCTGGCACCTTACACTGCTTTCAGCTTATTGTTCATATATTTTTTCAGCAAAAAGGGTGCCTCATGGCAAAGGCACCCTTTTCGCTGCAGCACCTCAGTTACCGAAATGCTGTATATTATTTTGTAAGTGTAAGCTTATCTTTTTGGCTGAAAACCAACAGGTTACTTCAGCACCTTCTACCTGTCAGACGGTAAAATTATTTCTCGATTGGAACCCAGATGTTCTGCTCAAGAGCTTTGTCAAGGATTGCAGGTGTATCACCTTTCATGAAGCCTGTCTTATCCTCTTCTACTGTATACTCTTTTCCATCATAGGTTGTTTTTGTCATCTGGTCATCGCCGTAGAAGTTGCACTCAAGATAGAACTCTGTGTGGTCTTTATTTGTAGATACTGTGCAAACAAGGTCAGCCTGGATGTCTTCGATTGTGTACTCTACTACTGTGTACTCGTCATAATCTTTGTTTGGCTCGAACTGTGGCTCTGCCGGAAGGTCAGCTGCTGTAGCCTCTCCGTCAGCTGCCTTTGTGTCATCTGCTGCATCTGCATCATCTGCACCATTGTCGAAGTATACCCACAGATCCTGCTCGATTGCTTTGTCAAGGATTGCAGGTGTATCACCTTTCATGAAGCCTGTCTTGTCTTCTTCAACAGTGTACTCTTTTCCGTCATAAGTTGTCTTTGTCATCTGGTCATCGCCGTAGAAGTTGCACTCAAGATAGAACTCGCTGTTGTCTTCTTTTGCAGATACTGTGCAAACAAGGTCAGCCTGGATGTCTTCGATTGTGTACTCTACTACTGTGTACTCGTCATAATCTTTGTTTGGCTCGAACTGTGGCTCTGCCGGAAGGTCAGCTGCTGTAGCCTCTCCGTCAGCTGCCTTTGTGTCATCTGCTGCATCTGCATCATCTGCACCATTGTCGAAGTATACCCACAGATCCTGCTCGATTGCTTTGTCAAGGATTGCAGGTGTATCACCTTTCATGAAGCCTGTCTTGTCTTCTTCAACAGTGTACTCTTTTCCGTCATAAGTTGTCTTTGTCATCTGGTCATCGCCGTAGAAGTTGCACTCAAGATAGAACTCGCTGTTGTCTTCTTTTGCAGATACTGTGCAAACAAGGTCAGCCTGGATGTCTTCGATTGTGTACTCTACTACTGTCCATTTGTCATAGTCTTTGTTAGCCTCGAACATTGGCTCTGCCGGAAGCTGATCCTCTGTTACGCCTTTGATTTCTTTCTTGTCATCAGCTTTTGCATCATCGGAAGCTGCTGCATCACCGATCGGAACCCAGATGTTCTGCTCAAGAGCTTTGTCAAGGATTGCAGGTGTATCACCTTTCATGAAGCCTGTCTTATCCTCTTCTACTGTATACTCTTTTCCATCATAGGTTGTTTTTGTCATCTGGTCATCGCCGTAGAAATTGCACTCAAGATAAAATTCTGTATGATCTTTGTTTGTGGATACGGTGCAAACAAGGTCAGCCTGGATATCCTCGATTGTGTACTCTACTACTGTGTACTCATCATAATCTTTGTTCGGCTCAAACTGTGGCTCTGCTGGAAGATCAGCAGCTGTTGCTGTTGCTGTTGTTTCTGTATCTGCCTCTGCAAATACAGAAACGCTTGTTGCCATAGAGGATGCCATTGCTGCTGCAAGTACAAGTGCTAAAACTTTTTTCTTCATGATTTTCTCTCCTTTTCTATTGTAACTGCTTGCCGTGCAGTTAACTTCTTGCTTGAATTTTCATCATCCCGGGAACAAATCGTATCACGCCTGTTCCCGGAAGATTCTCAGATAAATTACTCAGCTTCTTTTGCAACTGGCAGGAAGGAAGCTACGATGTTAAGGATCATGCCAACCACTGCCACGCTGCAGAAGATAATGAAACTCATAATTGTGTCAATTCCATCCAGTCCGGAAACTACGTAACCGATCTGGTTTACCATTACGGAAGCGCTCCATACAGCTGCGCTTGCCATTAATACTGCATTTACAACCGGGATAAATCCGGTAATCACTTTATTGAAACCAACCAGTACAAAGGAAAGTACCGCAAGGACGATTGCTCCTGCCAGGAAATAATATACTGGCTGGAAAGTGTACATTACCTGGCCATAGTAAATTGCTTCTACGATAGCGATAATGCCTGCTACAAGCATCAGATACAGTCCGATTGATTTTTTTGTCTTATTCATCATCCGCACCTCCCATTACGCTTCTTTTTTAGGTTTAACAGTTTTCAGGATCGTCATGATCAGGAACAGAATGGTAAGTACAGCAAATGCTGCCTCGGCACCTGTCAGTGCATTCTGATACCAGGTTCTTACAGCCTGGATCTCAGTTGTGGAGCTGATTCCATTCATGGCATTACTCTGTACCATCTGATACAGGAAGTATTTGATGTTCTTCTTCATCATCTGCTGGAAGGTTACATCCTTCTCGATTTCCTTCTTGGAATCTGCCATAGCGCCGATGGTAGAAGTATCATATGCGGAGGATGTCAGTGTTCCGCCGCCGCCTGCTGCAGTTACGTCTCTCCAGTTCATGTAGTCCGCACCATTAATCATATCGGTTACGAACCATCCCTGATAACCCCACTCATTTCTTGCAATGTTATCAAGAAGATTCTTATAAGCACCAACGAAAGATGTACCGGCACGGTTGAATGCTGTCATAACACCCTGTGCATTGTTGCTGCTCATGCACATCATAAATCCACGAAGCTCGTTCTCACGGGCTGCCTGCTCTGTCATAAAGGTTGACAGGCCGGAACGGTTTGCTTCCTGATGGTTGAATGCGAAATGTTTCGGCTCAGCCATGGTTCCTTTGCTCTTAAGACCAACGCAGAGAGCATTTCCCATGTAAGCAGTAAGAACGGAATCCTCTGAGTAGTACTCATGGTTACGTCCGCAGTAAACGGTTCTGTGAAGGTTCAGACCTGGTGCAAACAAGGAGCTCTCATTTGCCCACAGACCATCTTCTCCAAGAAGCTCGCCTTCTCTTTCAACAAGCTCTTTGTTAAAGGTTGCTGCAACGATTGGCTCTGTTGGCATAGTTGCCATACGGTAAGTAGCCTTGTCATCAGTTTCTTCTGTGTAGTAGTCTTCCTCAGAAAGGTCCTTGGACCATCTTACGAAATAGCCGCCAACCTGATCTCCTGTGTATCCCAGAGGACCATCGTTTGCGTATGTTCTTGCGAGCTGGATAGAATCGATATTCTCGAAGTCATCACCTGCTTTTTCAATAAACTGGATTGCCTCATCAAGAGTGATCTGATCCATAAGCTGATCCCACATCGGATCGTCGAAGTCAACGGCTCCGGCATAGTTGCCGTTCTCATCAAACTTCATCATGTCGATGAGCTTCAGGCCATTGTCTGCGCCCCAGGTGATTCCGTTTCCGTCACCATCATTCTCATTCAGCTCGTACAGCTGATCGGTAAGGCCAACTATCATTGCCTCAGTAGGTGTGATGGCGTCTACAGGCTCCCATCCCTTAGACCAGTCAGATCTTGTGGTGTATTCAACAGTATCCTCAATCAGTTTGTTGATGTCCATATCCTGAAGCTGGTTCTCAACTCCTGCGGAATAGGTTTCAATGTCTGTATCAGCAAGATTCCATTTGATTGCATTGTCGGCATTGATCTCATCGGTCTCAGCAGTTTTTACAAGTCCGTCTTCGCTACCGTTCTTGTTTGCCAGAACGTTGTTCAGTGCCTCATGGGAACCATTTCCGATTGCGAAGTAGTAATCTCCTGCCTCCAGTGACCATGCGCCCTGTGTGCCGTCTGCCTTCACAGCGTCCTCATCATAGCTTGCCATGTAAAGAGGATCAAACTCGATTGTTACTTCTTCGGAAGCACCAGGCTCAAGAACTTCTGTTTTTCCATAGCCGATCAGCTGGATTGCAGATTTCTCAAGGCCGCCCTCTGTGTATGGGGCCTGTACATAAAGCTGAACTACGGATTTACCGGCAACGTCACCTGTGTTGGTTACGTTTACCTTTGCGGTAGCAGTTCCGCCAACCTGTACATCTACAGATTCAAGCTTCTGCTCGAAGGTTGTATAGGAAAGTCCATATCCAAATGGATAGGAAACCTCGTTCGCATAGTCCCATGCAGCACCGTCAGAAGATCCTTCTGTTGTGTCTGCATTTCCCTGTCCGAGAATCTCATCCTCGTATCTTGTCTCGTAATATTTGTATCCGGTGTAGATTCCCTCGGATTCTACCAGATACCAGTCTGCTTTGTTTTCCTCAGTAAGCTCTGCATCGGAGCCAGCCTGGGAATTGTTTGTGTAGAGATATACACCGTAGTTTACCATAGCCGGAGCGGATGTGGAGTTTACTGCATATGTATCAGCGATGTGACCGGATGGGTTCACTTCACCGGAAAGGACATCTGCAACGCCAAGGAATCCGTTTGCACCAGGCTCGCCAGCCCATACGATTGCACCGATTCCGTCATCGTTCTTCAGGTCATCAATCTCAACCGGGTTATTTGTATTCAGAAGAACTACAACCTTTGTGCTGTGCTCTTTTGCAAGCTCGATCATAGCTTTCTCATTATCGGAAAGTGCCAGCGGACGCTCATAGCTGTCTGCCTCATCTGCGCTTGTCATATCCGGGTTGTAATCGGAAGCCTCAGAGCTGTCACGGGAGATTACAACCAGTGCAACTGTGTCATCTGCTGACTCCAGAACATCATCTGTGTAAATGCTCTCCGGTGCTTCACCAATCTTGTAGGAAGATGGGTTCTCATACATGGTTCCGAAAGAAGGCTGCAGGGCATGTCCGCTCTTTCTGCCGTATGTTCCGTTTACATCATCGCTGCTGTACAGATCCAGCATGTCCTGATTCAGGGAAAATCCTTTCTCAGTCAGGGCAGTCTGAATATCATACTGCTTCTGACCTGCTTCCGCATCGATGGAAACAGAGGATCCGATCATACCACCCAGAGTTGGATTGATGGAGTTCAATCCCCAGAGGGTGACCTTGTCAGAAGAAGTATTAAGCGGAAGGGTTGTATCTTCATTTTTGAATAATACAGTTCCTTCAGATGCGATTTCTGCTGCAAGAGCATCCTTCGCTTCGATTACCTCATCAAGGCTTGAGAACTCAGATTTGAAATAAGTGGAATCTGTTTTCTCTCCGTTACTGGTGTCTACGATCTTGTAGCTGGAAACTCCAAGACGTGTGTTAATGAATGCTGCATTTGCATCTACAATAGCCGATGCGCCCACAGTGACTGCAAGAAGACTGGCTGAAATTGATGTGAGTCCTCTCCATAAGCCTGCGGACTTTTTCTTGTTGCTCATAAGCTCCCTCCTTTTATATTTTGCGCTGCCACAGCGCGTAAGCTTATCTTTATGGTAGTACTATAACAGATTTTTCCGTTCACGGCTCATTTCATGCGCAGACTGTCAATTTTCATACGCAAATTGCAACCGCTTTTGTCTATTTTCACAAAAATAAGCTTCACTTTTTGGTAGTATAGCACAAATACCGTTGGTAATGTTGTCCAATCATGACCGGTTCCTATTCAAAAATGACACGTTAGCAGAACTGTTTTCGTCATCATATCTGCATTTTTTCTGAACACGTTTTTAAGATACTCCCATTATAATCTGCCACTATTAAATAGCAATACTACTGGCATGAACCGTCATTTTCACAACATGATCGGTGCAGTTAAAAATTATCTTTATTTATTTTCACCAAGGAACTCTGTCAGGTACTCTTCGATTACCGGGGTCCACCATTCTACGTAGCCTTTACGGAATGGGTGGATTTCATCGTGCATGTACTCGTTGTACAGGTCTGTGCCGTAGAGGGCGGTCATTTCCTCGTTGTGGTACATGTCTACAACTCCGATGCCCCATTTTTCCTGGATCTGAAGGAGCAGGTCTACCATCTCATCGTAGCCTTCCTTCTCAATGTAGGTTCCGGTGTAGAACACAACCGGGCAGCCGAAGGTTTCCTTTACATAAGAAATAATGGTTTCGATTGCTCCTGCAATTGTGGTGTCATCGAAATCAGCCGGGGCTGTGCTGTCAGTAACCTCTCCCATTGGTTTTCCTGTAGTTGCATCGTTGGTGGACAGCTGGACTACAAACAAATCCGGGGTCTCATCTTTGCTGATCAGCTTCATTCTGCCTACATAGGAATCTTCTTTTTCATTTACCAGAGTGGTGGCGCTGATGGCGTATTTCTCGCAAACGGTTCCCGGATGGTTGTCCTGGATGGCGTCTGCCATGGAATAATGTCCGCCAGACTGCGCACCGTATGTTACGGAAGAACCAAGCCAAATAATGTTAAGGCCTGCAAGTGGATCGGACGGATCTGCTTCCGGAACTGTTTTCACTGTATTGTCGTATCCGGTTGGCACTTCGCTTCCGGCAGGTGCCAGAAGAACATCTCCTACATATGGGAAAACCATTCCTTTCAGGGTCGGAGCCTTGCATCCAAATGCACAGGTAACCTTGATGGTGTCTCCTGCTTTTAATTCCAGGCTCTGTTTAATCAGAAATCTTCCGGTGTCTGTAAGAGTTCCCTCATCGTATTCTCCGTCATCTGTGTAGGATGCAGGGGAATCTGCCGGAACCTGCATATCTACAGGCACGGAAAAAGTTTCCCCGTCATTGATAGTGAAGGTAAACGGCTGGGAGCTGAATGCAGCCAGGACCTTGGATACTGTAAGATACAGATCAAAGGTTCCTTCTGTGCCCTCTGGCACTGTATACACAATCTCTGTTCCCTGAGCCGCTGCACGGATCATGCCGGTTTCTTCGTCATAGGAAGTTGGTTCTTTTTCATTGTCCGGGCCTACGCCTTCGCCCTCGGTGAAGACGGCTTCGGATGCAGGAAGGAGGACCTGACCTTCTGCAAGCGTGTCTTCTGCTTCTGTACTTGTCTCCGTGTTTGCCTCTGCTTCAGTACTCTCTTCGTTCTCAGTGCTTGCCTCTGATTCAGCAGTATTTTCTTCCGCCTGAACTACAGTCATCCCTGTTGTTCCCACAGCAGAGCCCATCATACACATCACCATAGCCATAATAAATGCCTTTCTTTTCATTTCCTCTTCTCCTTTTCGCTGCGATATCCGCAGGTTTTTCTACATGTCAAAATACCACAGAAAAAGGGCAATCAGAACAAGGTGGCAAATTCATATGAAATTCTGGCAAAATTATAGCCAACCGCTTTTCCAATGATTTTCAACTTGTTTTTGTACACTTTTCCAATTTTTAGTAAAAATTAAAAATCCCCCGGAAGTTTTCCAGAGGATTTTAACTGCGGAATTTTAAGGACACTATGCCAAAGGAAACAGTATGTTTACAACAAACAGATTCCCTTCCTGGGAAATTCGGAAGTTTCCGTTGTATTTTTCTACGATGTATTGCATGCTTTTGGTTCCGTAGCCGTGGAATGCGGCGTCTTTTTTGGAGGACGCTACGGGCAGGCCTTCTGGGGAAAGCTGGGGAAAATGAGAGCAGTAGTTTTCGATTCTTACGCTGACGAAGCTGCCTTTTTGAAATACTTTCAGAAATATGTATCGCTTCTCCACTGCTTCTTTTCGTTCGTGTTCGATGGCATTGTCCAGGCCGTTTCCAAATAGAGAAGCTACATCAAGTGTTTTCATAAAACTTAAGGCTTCTCCGTCAACCATGCAGGTAAAGGAAATTTTCTCCTGCCGACACAGAAGCTTTTTCTCTGTCAGTACCACATCCAGCGCTGCATTTCCTGTCTGGAATGCACTTTCATAGGCCTCCACTTTGGTCAATACTTCTTCCAGCTCTTCAGTTTCCGGATTTTCCAGGCGCTGGATTTTGTGGATGTAATGTTTCAGGTCATGAGCGTTTCTGTTTACAAATTCCACGTTGCTTCTGGTCATCTCAAACTGTTTTTTTTCCAGTTCCAGAAGCTGGCGCAGCTTTTCATTGTCTGCATTTCTTGTGCGAAGCTCCACAAAGCCAAGGGCGACGCCAAGCCCCAGAATATCGCAAAGAATCAATGGCGGATATACCACCCAGACCTCCCGGATTCCATACATCCAGAATAAATAGTGCAGGAAAAATACAAAAATACCAACTGCAATCAGCCAGATCCATGCTGTGTTGCTCAGCATATTTTCCAGCCTTTCCTTTGCAAATCTTTTTATGATTAGGAAATAGAAAACACTATAGATCAGCAGCATTAAAATTACCGAAAGTGAAAACTGTACCGTTACAGATGCTCCGTAAAACATTGAATAAAAAATAACATTATACACGTTAGAGGACAGATTCTGGATAAATAAAGCCAGCATACAGCTATACAATATTTCCTGGGAATCTGCTGCCAGGCAGAATCGCCAGAAGCCAAGACTGAGCAAGAACACGGTAAAGGAAAATACCCCGGAAACATAGTTGCTGATCATATTCGGCAGCACAACAGAAAGCAGCAGAAAAATCATTCCACTGGTCAATGCCCGCAATAGAAACTTCTTTTTCTTCAGTAAATATCTTGTACAAAGAACTTCCGCCAAAAAAATCTGGAAAATATATCCATGCGCCTGGGTAATCCTAAACAAATCCATTTTTTCCATACTATTGCCCCATCTGCATGGTCAGCCTGTCCAGAAATTCCTTTTTATATTTCTGAGAAAGAACAAAGGTCTGGCCTGCTGCCTTGATTTCGTTTCCCTTCCATTCATCCACCATGGAAAGGTTCACCAGAATGGAACTGTTTACCAGCGCAAAATGGCTTGCGAGAAAATACTCCTGAATCTCTTTCATTGTTCCCCGCATTTTGTAAACATCTCCGTGAACATGAAATTCCAGATAATGCTTGTTGCTTTCTATATATGCAATCTGCCCCGGGGAAACCTTCTTAGCTCCATTTGGGATCTTAATATAGTAAGCTTCACTCCGGTCAATATGGGACAGAGCTTTTTCAAATTTGATACAGAACAGCTCATAAGCCAATGGCTTCACAAGAAAATCAAAGGCGTTCACTTCATAACCTTTCAGTGCATACTGCGCCATGCTTGTGATAAAAATAAGGCAGGTGGTGTCTCCTCTTTTACGCAGCGCAGCAGCTGTTTCCAGACCATCCATATGAGGCATTGCAATGTCCATAAAAATCAGGTCGCAATCCCCCTTATAATCATCCAGAAAATTCATGCCATTTTGAAATACCGTAATTTTGTACTGCGCTTCATGTTCTTTTCCGTATTGTTCTATATATTGTAAAAGCTGTTTCTGATACTCCTGATCGTCTTCTACTACAGCAATTGATATCATGGGACAAAGTTCCTCCGGCTATATTTCTTACATTTTGATTTTCGATTTTTTCTATAAGCTTTGCTGGTGGATTTCCTTTAAGTCTTCGATTGCAATTTCCGGTGCCATCGTATGAAATATCATATAGTTCCGCTTCATGGTCTGTGCATTCGCCTGAACGTAAATCTTTGCACTGGTTTCTGATGTATAGTAATGCCAATAACGGTAAAGATATCCAATCCAGTAAAGAATTTCATTTTCA
>CAVJRB010000279.1:0-4795 GCA_963651655.1 bacterium
CGCCGCTTCTCGTGGTCATGCTTACGATCTCGCCGTCAAAATCCGCGATCAGGTCACAGGGCGCCGCCTCTTCCTGAAGGGTTTCTTCCAATACCTCCTCCTGAATGGTAAGAAGCAGGCGGGTTCCCTGCACCCTGGCGGAGACAAAGGTGATATCCGGGTAATTTTTCCGAAGGAGAGCTGCGATTTCCGAGCAGTTTACATTCTTTTTGCTGATTCCGTGGATCACGCCCTGCTGGTCCAGAAATTCCAGAAGCTGGGGCGTAGAATTTTTGACGTTTCCGTCAATGTGAATGTTCCAGATGCGGCCGGAAAGCCAGAAAAGCAGAAGGGCGCACAGCAGGATGCCTGTAAGAAAACACTTCCTGCGCCAGCTTCTGTAGAGGAAAAAGGGCAGGCCTCTTTTTTCCAGAATATGAATGTGAACATGGGTCTTGCTATGTATGGGGGCCAGCTTTTTGAAATCTGCTATGGAAATGTGGGCG
The DNA here is from genome assembly GCA_963651655.1 of bacterium. Taxonomy (GTDB): domain Bacteria; phylum Bacillota; class Clostridia; order Lachnospirales; family Lachnospiraceae; genus Blautia_A. Next base: position 486 of record CAVJRB010000279.1, read on the forward strand.
GTGAGTTTCTTCTCTTCTGCAAGGCGGACGTTTTCCAGAAGGAGGCCTCTGGCGCGGCACAGGTTTAAGAAACGCTCTATCTGGTCCCCGGATACGGAAATTTTCACAGAGCCGCGAACGATTTTTTCAGGACTTTCCATGCTTCCAGGCTCCTTTCTTATTTTGGACGTTCCATTCTTTCTCAGCCACGCTCCATCAAGACACAGGAAATGAATCCTTTTATTTCCATTTCCATAGGGCTGTAGCTGGCAATTTCCAGATTTTTCCCCTGGAAGATTACCTTTCCTTTGCAGGTCAGGATGATCAGCCTTTCGCTGGAATAAAAAAGGATGCTTTTATAGTTTTCGATCACAGCCCCTGATGGGCCAGTGAGGGTGATGATGGGATCCTTGCAGGCAAGGTCGCCGGGAACCTGCATGGCGGTCAGGATGTTTTCCCGGAAAGTGTAGGGGCTTCGGGATGAATCCCTCTCTTTCTCAGGATTTTTGCGAACTCTTTTTCCAGACATAAAAAAATCCTCCCGGCCTTTATAAATAGCTTATGCGGGAGGATTTTTTTTATGCTCTGCCGTTGCTTCCGACAACCATGATTTTATCTTTCACATACTCTTTTACTTTTTCGCGGCCTGCTGCCCCGTATTTCTTCGGGTCGAACACGCCTGGATTGGCTTTTAGCACTTCGTTTACGCCTTTGGAAAAAGCGATGCGAAGGTCTGTGGCGTAGTTTACTTTGCAGATGCCCCGCTTCACGCACTCTTTTACGGTCTCGTCCGGGACGCCGGAGGTTCCGTGGAGGACAAGGGGAATGTTCACCACCTTGCGGATTTCTGCGAGGCGGTCAAGATCCGAAATGCTTACGTCCTCTTTTCGCTGGATCAGATACTGAATCATAGAAATAATTCGTTTGTTCATGCTGCCCTCCGGTTATCGGAAAAGTACCAGGGAAAACCAGAGTATGGTGTTTCCGCCAAGATTGTATTCCATGGAATGCTTCTCTACCAGCTCGTTGGCAACTACGCCGTGGCTTTCCAGGCAGGGGTGCATTCTTTCCGGAAAGCGGCAGGGCTTGCCGTCTAAGTAGGCACAGTGCTCACACAGGTCGCAGGATTCCGTGGAAAGGGTGAAGGTCTCAAAGCCCTCGCCCTGAAGGAATTTCGCCACCTCGCAGGTCAATTCCTCGTGTGCGTCCCTGGTGGACAGCATTTCTTCCATGTTCATAAGGTCGGAAACCTCTGCCACACTGGAAAAGAAAATACCGCTTTTGTAGCTGTGGATCCGGGCTGCGCATTCCTCGAGGATGCCTACCGCGGGGGGACAGGCCCAGGTGGTGCCGTAACGCTCGCACTCCTGCTTACAGATGGTGCGTACCCGCTCCCGCACTTGGATTTCAGCAGCATCCACCACGCGGTATTCGTAAATGGGATACTGGGATATAAATTCTTCAAAACGGTTTGTATCTAACATGTTGTTCCTCTTTGTATTGAATCAACCAGATCCTGCTCTGCAAACAGACTGGATACGGCAGCCTGGTAGTCGGACAGATGCTGGGATTTCTTGATTTTCTTTGCATATTTCTCGTAATTGGTGAAGCTGACTGCCATATAGCTCCAGAGTTCTTTCATGCGGAAAAGCACGTTTCGCTCGCCGGATAAAAGCTCCTTGTATTCCTCCAGTAAACAGTCGTGGAACTGGCGAAGCACTGCTTTGCCCGGCTGTACGTCATCCCGGATCTCGCTTACCAGACCTGGGTTTGTGATCAGGCCTCTGCCATACATAAAGCAGTCTGTGTCCGGGAAGCGCTGGGTAATGCGCTTATAATCTGCTGTGGAAAACAGGTTGCCATTGTAGCACAGGGGCATTTTCAGCCGGTTGACTGCCTTTTCGTAGGCGGCAAGACGGGGAATTCCCCGGTACATATCCGTCTGGATCCTGGGGTGGATGATCAGCTCGTGGATGGGATATTTCTCGTAGATGGCAAGAAGGTAATCCCAATCCTCCTCGTAGTGGGTGCCGATCCTGGTCTTGATGGAAATCTTCATGTCCAGCCTGGAAAAGATCTCGTCCAGAAAGGCATCTAATTTCTGGGGCTCTGCCAGGAATCCAGCGCCTTTGCCCTTGGCGGTCACGGTGCCGGAGGGACAGCCAAGATTTAAGTTCACTTCCTGGTGTCCGTAGTCCTCCTTCAGAAGCTGGGCTGTGCGGATGAAATCCTCTGCATTGCAGGTCAGGATCTGGGGAACCACGTACATCCCCTCGTTCCGCTCTGGCGACACCTCGCAGATTTCCTGGAAGCTTAAGTTTTTCTTGGGCTTGGCGGAAATAAACGGGGTAAAATATTTGTCCATAGGGTGATAAAACCTGTGGTAGGCACGTCGGTATACAAAATTGGTCACTCCCTCCATGGGAGCCATGTAATCTTTCATTGAAGTCCTCGCATGTATGTCTAATTTCTGAATTTCGTAGGGCATAAAAACCACTGGGAACGAAATTTTCATAAGACCAATTATACACGCTTCTCTCTTTTTAGACAATGGCAGATTGCCTGCTGTCAGCGGATTTTATTCTCCTTTTTCCATTCCCGGTATTCTTCCAGTCTTCGCACGTATGCATCAAATTCCGGCACTGTGAAATCCAGTTCTTTATACCGCACGGCATAAATAATTCCTTTGCTGATCAGCTGGGCCCTTGAAGTAGAAACAGAACTTACCGTTTTATTCATTACCTTCGCCACGCTTGAAATGGTACAGGGAAGCTCCCCACAGGCTGTCATTGCAAAAATAAATTTCTTGTCCGCCTCAGAACATCGCTCATATCTGACTTTGAAAAAACCATCATCCAGCGTTTTCCAAAACTCATCCATGTTTTTTTCTACACATTTCATATCAATTACGTCTGTGCTGGCGTTTTGGTAAACGATCTGGCACAACTGCTGGATAAAAAACGGATACCCTTTGGTAGTCTCAATAATCTTTGTTACTGCATCATCTGTATAACGAACATGCATCTTCTGGGCCGGCTTCTCAATCGCCTCTCTTGCCTGATTTTCTTCCAGCGAGCCAATTTCTTTGTAAACAAATAATCTCTCGGAATAGGATTTCTCCTCGGAAAGCATGGAATAGATTTTCGGAAGTCCTGCTCCCACGATCATTACCGGATAGCCCAGCTGATTGGCCCTGTGAAGCGCTGCGATCAGTGCACCAAGCTCATTGGATTTCATATACTGAATTTCATCTATAAAAAAACAGATAGGCGTTTCCGCTTTGGCAGCGGCTTCTCCCATAGTACAAAAAACATCCGTCAGGCTCTGGGTCAGATTGATGGTTGTATACAATTCCCTTTCCTGCATAGAAAGGGAAAAGGTGTTTTCACCAGGGTCGAAAGATACCACCAGCGCTTTAATAGCATCCAACGGTTTCTGAATCAGATGCTTAAATTTCTCAACTGTGCTTATTTTCCTTAAAAAAGCCTGGGAACAGCTTGCAATCTGAGAAATAAAGTCGTTCCGCTCTTCTACCTCTATATGTCTGCAGAAAATCCCTTTTTCTTCCGCAATGGTCTGAAGCCTGTTGATCAGAACAGTTTTCCCTACACCGCGAAGTCCGCTGAAAATCACGGATTGTGTGGGAATATTCAGCATCAGCCCATCAAATAAATTCTCAATATTTTTTATATCTTCGTCACGGCCAGCCAGGTAAACCGGCATCAACCCTGCACCAGGTCTGTATGGATTTACTTTATACATTTCAGCACCTCCAATCATAATGTCAGGAGCAAAAATAGTTTCCCCTAAATTGCTCTATCACATATTATTCCATTAATCACCGTCTTCGTCAACACATTTCCGTGTAAAAGTATAAAAAAGTATGGTATATCTCAAATATAACCAGATAAATGACATCTATTCCATCCGCAAGCCTTAAAGCACTATGTTTTTCCTAAAAACAAATGTCTTTCCTGGAAAATACAGTTTCCTGGCAAATTTCTCTTGCCACCTCTACTTTGCCGTGCTAAAATGCAAAAGAACCTTTTTCATAACCGGGAAGGTACCAGGCCGTTACCCTTTTCCGGAAAATGAAAAAGCAGGTTATTCTGACAGAAAGAAGGCGTACAACATGATAAAGTTATCCAAGCGACTGGATTTATTTGGAGATGAGATTTTTGCCGCGCTGAATGAGAGGCGGCTTGAGCTTGAGAAGCAGGGAAAGAAAATATACAACATGAGTGTGGGAACCCCGGATTTTCACACACCGGACCACATTAAAAAGGCACTTATGGAAGCGGCAGCCGACGACCAGAACTGGCGCTACAGCC
>CAVJRB010000280.1:0-3366 GCA_963651655.1 bacterium
GGCTGCTGGCTTTCTTGCAGAAGCCTTAAGGAGCTTCTACCTCTCGAAGATGATGGCGAAAATGAGCATAAGCTCTTCTTCCTCATTTATGTGGCATGTCTTAAGGCTTCCGGTGGATTTCTTTTCCCAGAGGTTTGCAGGAGATATTTCTTCCAGGCAGGAGAGCAATAATCAGATCGCATCGGCATTATACACACAGCTGGCTCCGGTTTTTTTGAATGTGGTCATGATCGGGATCTATCTGGTGATCATGGTCTACTACAATGCTTATATGGCATTGATCGGAATTGTAATGGCAATTGTCAATATTGTTATCATGCGCCAGGTGTCCAAGCAGAATACAAACGCGGCGAAATCCATTCAGCGTGACAGCGGGAAGCTTTCCGGAATTATGATCGCAGCAGTTTCCATGATCGAAACCATCAAGGCAAGCGGCGCAGAAACCGGCTTTTTTGAAAAGATCTCCGGCTATCAGACAAAATACAACAACGCCATGCTTGACCTTCGCAAGCGAAATACCATGATCAGCGTGATCCCGGAAATCCTGAACGGTTTAAGCAGTGGAGCAGTGCTGATGGTAGGTGTTTATTACATATTCAACGGCGAATTTACCATTGGTTCTTTGATGGCATTTCAAAGCTTCATGACATTATTCCTTTCTCCGGTAAGCTCTCTTGTGGATTCCATCCAGGTTTACCAGGACATGAGTGGAAATATGGAACGGGTGGATGACGTCATGAATTATGAGACAGATGTGGCCATGGATTGTGACAAGGATGCATCTGTAGAAAAGGGTGATTGCTTCGAGAAGTTAAAAGGGGATGTGGAATTAAAGGACATTTCTTTTGGGTACAGCCCCCTGGCACCGGCACTGATCGAACACTTTAACTTAAAGGCATTAAGAGGAGACATGATTGCCCTTGTGGGAGGAAGCGGAAGCGGGAAATCTACACTTGCAAAGATCATTTCCGGCTTGTACCCGCCAAGAAGCGGAGAAATCCTTTTTGACGGACAGCCCATCGGACAGATAGACCGATATGTTTTTACAGGCTCTGTGGCTGTAGTTGACCAGAGTATCTCTTTGTTCGGCGGAACGATTAGGGAAAATATTACCATGTGGGATACCACAATTCCGGAAGAAGTGATCGTGGAAGCCTGCAAGGATGCCTGTATCCATGACGATATCATGGCACTGAAGGATGGATACGATTCCCTGATCGCAGAAGGCGGCGGGAACTTTTCTGGAGGACAGCGCCAGAGACTGGAAATTGCCAGGGCATTTGCCATGCATCCTTCCATCATTATCCTGGATGAAGCGACCTCGGCGCTGGATCCTACGACGGAAAAGCAGATCATGGATGCAGTAAAGCGAAGAGGAATCACCTGTTTCATCATAGCTCACAGGCTTTCCACTATCCGTGATGCAGATGAAATCATAATGCTGGAATATGGAAAAGAAGTGGAGAGAGGAACCCACAGGCAGCTGATCCGAAAAGAGGGAAAATATGCTGCGCTGGTTCAGAGCGAATGACCAAAGTAGGGATGAGAGGTGACAAATATGAGTGACTTTTCCGATAGAGTGAAGTTGCGGAAAGAAAACGACAGGGAGCTGCTTAGCAATGCATCGAAAAATGCGTACCACTCCCTGGGCGTAGACCAAAAAAAAGAGAAAAGCACACAATATCCGAACCGGCTTGCACTGGAATTATCCCGCATCTGTGAAAGCCTGAAGGTTGCCCCGCCAGAGTTTCCTTCAGATATAGAGGATTTCGATATGCTGGTTGAGTATGCTATGACAGAAACCGGCATTATGAGAAGAAAGATCGTTACAACGGGAAAATGGTGGAAGGAAGGCTCAATGCCTTTGCTGGGAAGCAAAAAGGATGGAACTGTATGCGCACTCCTTCCGGATGCATCCGGAGGATATGTGTATTATGACCAGGATGGAAAAAAGTGTGCCCTCAAAAAAAATACAGCCAGAGAATTTTCGGCAGTTGCCTACTGCTTTTATAAGCCCTTTGAAAATCGGGCACTTACGAAAAAGGAATTTTACAGATTTCTGGCAGGTGCATGTATACCGGCGGATGTGATCTGGATCCTTCTCTTAAGTTTCTTTGCAGGAATGCTGGGAATGGTCATGCCTGCGATCAATCAGTTTATTTTTAATAATGTGGTTCCTTCCGGCACTTCGGATGAGATTTTGGGAATCAGCGTGCTGATCGTAGGAACGGTGATCGTAACTGCATTATTTAAACTGTCCCGGTCAATCGGGGTGATAAGGATTGGAAACAAGCTGGAGCTTCTGGCCCAGAATGCAGTGTGGGCAAGGCTTATGACTTTGCCGGTTGGTTTTTTTAAGGAATATGATTCCGGTGACCTGACCATGCGGGCAGCGTCTATCAACCAGATCTGCACGATATTAGGGGGACAGCTGATCCCAACTTTACTGGCATCCATGTTTTCTTTCATTTATCTGTTTCAGATCAGTACGATTTCCAGGGAAATGTTTTTGCCATCCCTGATCATTGTGGCTCTCATGATCGTGGTATACATAGCGTCAGCCTTCGTACAGATCAAGCAGACAAAAGAGAATAACCAGGTGAACGGAAAGCTTTCCGGTGTCGTATTTCAGCTGCTTAGCGGAATCACAAAGATTAAAGTGGCAGGTGCACAGAGCAGGGCCTTCTCAAAGTGGGCAGAGCTTTATGGCCAGCTGAAGATCATGCCGCCGATGTTTCTGAATCTTTCCGGTGCACTGTCGAAGCTGATCGTTTTTGGGGGAACCATTGTCCTTTACTATACAGCCTACAAAAATGGATTAAGTGCATCAGAGTATATTGGATTTAATTCCGCATATTCCCTGTTCACAGGGGCTGTTATGGCAATGGCCGGGATTACAACACAGATTGCATCCCTTCGTCCGGCAATCGACATGCTTAGCCCTATTCTGGAAGAGACTCCGGAAAACAGCGGATATAAGAAGCGGGTGGATGCCCTTAGTGGTGATATTGAGGTCAGCCATGTGAAATTCCGCTACAATCAGGAAATGCCTTATGTTCTGGATGACCTTCAGCTTCACATAAAGTCAGGGGAATACGTGGGAATCGTCGGCTCATCAGGCTGTGGGAAATCCACTCTTTTCAGGATTTTGCTAGGTTTCGAGAAGCCGCAGTCCGGTTCCGTGTACTATGATGCACAGGATGCGGATGGATTAGACCTTCGGAGTGTGAGAAGGCGGATCGGGGTGGTGCTCCAGAATGGAAAGCTATTTTCCGGAGACATTTATTCCAATATTGTGATCTGTGCGCCATGGCTGAGTGTGGAGCAGGCATGGGCGGCAGCAGAGAAGTCTGGATTCGCAGAGGA
>CAVJRB010000281.1:0-9700 GCA_963651655.1 bacterium
CTGCTATAGGAATCGTATGCCATTTTACATTTCGCATAGGCGTGTTTAACAGCACTATGCTTCTGGCATTTGCAGGATCCTTTGCCACATTATTCCTGGTATACAGTATTTCCCGGGTGGGCAGGCGAGTTCCTGTGGCAACCCTGCTGCTGTCGGGTGTGGCAATCAACTCCACACTTTCTGCGCTGATGTCCTTTATCATGATGATGAACAAACAGAGCATGGATCAGATTATGTTCTGGACCATGGGAACTTTGAATGGAAAAGGCTGGAACCAGATTGCGGCAGTGCTGCCCTGGGTGCTCATTGGACTTGTGATCATGCTGCTTTCCAGCCGGGAACTGGATGTAATGCTCACTGGAGAAGAAACAGCAACCCAGTTAGGTGTAAATATTGAATTTGTAAAAAGAAAAATCCTGTTCGCTTCCAGTCTTCTCACTGCATCGGTGATTTCTGTTACCGGAATCATTGGCTTTGTAGGCCTGGTAGTTCCCCATGTGGTACGTCTGCTCACAGGCCCCAAGCACCGCAGGCTGCTTCCGGTATCCATGGTATTCGGCGGCGCATTTATGGTGATCTGCGATACGGCGGCCAGAAGTCTGACTACCTCAGAAATTCCAGTGGGAATTATCACATCCATCTGCGGCGGCCCATTTTTCCTGTATCTGCTTCGAAAATCCAAGAAGGGAGGGGGAGCAGTATGAAAAATGAAAATCAGACAATGCTTTCCTTTTCCCATGCGGCAGTGGGATATGGGGAAAAAGTGGTGCTGCAGGATGTAAGCTTTCAGGTGAAAAAAGGCGAGTATGTGGCGTTGATCGGCTCTAATGGAACAGGCAAATCTACCCTGATCAAATGTGTGTCCGGCCTTCTTCCCCTTACAGGCGGTGAGATTGAGATCTGCGGAAAAAACAGCAGGAAGCTGAAAGCCAGGGAGCGTGCGCAGATGGTAGCTGTGGTTCCCCAGTCCTATTATGTGGACTATGACTTTACTGTGGAGGATATTGTAATGATGGGGCGAAATCCCTACATCGATTTTCGCCATCGTGAAAGCCAGGAAGACCGGGAAATCGCAGAGCGCGCCATGAAACTGACCAAGACAGATATGTTCCGAGATCGGCTTTATAACCAGTTAAGCGGCGGTGAGCGCCAGCGTGTGATCCTTGCAAGAGCCATTACCCAGCAGCCAGAGATTATCCTTTTGGACGAGCCTACATCTGCGCTGGATCTGCATCACCAGATCGAAGTAATGGAACTGATCCGCCAGCTGAATGAGAAGGAGCATATCACAGTGCTGGCAGTTCTTCACGATATCAATCTGGCGTCCAGATTCTGCAGCAGAATTGTAATTTTGAAGGACGGAAAAGTGAAAGCCGACGGGACCCCACGGGAAATTATCAATCGCCGGGAAATGGAAGAACTGTATGAAATGCAGCTCCTTGTGAAAAACAATCCCCTGATCGAAAAGCCGGAAATCATTCCCATTCGTGTCATGGACGAGAAACAGACTGCGAAGCCTCTTAGAATTCACGTGATTTGCGGGGAAAAAGGCGGCGTGCGTATTTTGGAACAGCTGACCAACATGGGACACTTTGTCAGCGCAGGAGTTGTGAACCGGGAAAGCGATGATGCCGAGATCTGCGAATATCTGGGGATCCCAAGGATTGAGATTAATTCCTTCCAGACAGTAGGTCCAGAAGAGCAGGAGAAAAATCTGGAGCTGATGAAAGACGCAGACGCGGTGATCGTTGCGGACATTCCTTTCGGAGAAGCAAACATCCGCAATCTGGATGGCCTGGAGCATGTGAAGGGAGAGCTTTACATTCACAGGAATATCAGGACTCAGGATTTCACACATGGGAAGCTGCAGAAACGCCTGGAGGAAATACAGAAGACAAAGGAAATCCATTTTTTTGAAAAATTCAATGCCGGGGACTGGCAGTAAAATCAAAGCTGTATTGCCCCAATGGAAAAATAACGAAATTGTAACGGAGAACAAAAATGATATACATCAGTCATCTCATTACGGATGAGGAAATGAAATTCTTTGTGGAAAAATACGGTGTAGGAGTGGAGAGCATTGATTTTTCCATTTCGGATAATCTGGATCAGCTTTCCAGGTCCATAGAGCACTATCGGGAAAAATTAAAATATATGGGAACGGACCAGCTGATTCTGCACGGCCCATTTCTGGATGTGAATCCCTGCGCTTACGACAGGCTGGTAAGGAAAGCCACCATGACCCGTTTTTCCCAGTGCTATGAGGCCGGGCTGGAGCTTGGTGCAAAGAAGATCGTTTTTCACTCAGGAATGAACCCGTATGTCTATTACAAAGAAGGCTGGGCAGATCATGTGTCTGTTTTCTGGCAGGAATTTATGGAGGACAGGCGGGAAATCGAGATTGTTCTGGAAAATGTGTTTGATAACGACTGGGAACTGCTTCTGGATGTTTACCAGCGTGTAAATCAGCCCAATTTCAAGCTTTGCCTGGATATAGGCCATGCCCACTGCTATTCCACTGTAGATGTGCGAAAATGGGCGGAAAATCTGGCACCTTATGTGTCTCATGTTCATGTCCACGATAACAGCGGTGACCGGGATTCTCACATTGGTCTGGGAAAGGGAAATCTTCCATGGGAAGAAGTTTTGAAGCTTTTGCCCCAGGATCAGGGGCGTACCTGGACCATTGAATGCATGAAAAAAGAAGATGTGCAGGCGTGCCTCGAAAGCCTGTATGCCAGTGGTTTTTGCGGAGTATGAGCAGTGCCGGATGGACCGCTTTTGTCGAATTATAGTACAAGTTGTCGGACGATTCTTGTTGCAAAATTCTGATATAAAAAGTAGAATAATGACGGAAAGTGCAAGGGAAAAATAGTAAACTACTAATGAACTGTGCGTAATCGCTACATATCAGGAGGAAAATACAATGGAAATGACAACAAGAATGCTTATGCTTCAGAATATTGAGAAGATGGTGAAGGAACAGGATCGAGTAGATGAAGAGGATTCCTATATCAGACAGGACAATGAGGATCTGAAATATCTGGAAGGCAGATACGAACAGCTGCAGCTTCCCCATACTGTGAAGCGTGTAATTGATGATTATATTGCCTGCATGCAGACCAGGGACGAGCGGTATTCGGATCTGTCCTATGCGGCAGGAGTGCGAGATACCATTAACCTGCTGAAGGGACTGGGAATGCTCAAAGACACTGTTGCTGCAACAACAGGAATTTTGTAAAATTAAAACAGGAAAAGAGTTATTGCAAGTATGGCTGTGCCGGAAGCAGAAGATTTCCGGAAAGCCATATTGCAATAACTCTTTTTTGCTTTCGGCTAAATATCTTTTTCTGTATTTACATCCTTCTCTTTTTATGGTGAAATAAGACCGAGAATGTGCCACAAAAGATTTTTATATCACATAGGAAAGGAAAAGAAAATGTTAAAAAGTTATTCCATAAAAGAAATCCCATATTTAAGAGTACTTGGAAGAACCAACGACAGTCTGGAGACAGTTACCTTATTCTGGACAGCCTCCGGAATTGAAATGAATGTAAGAGCAACGGAAATCTGGGTAAAGGTTCGCTCTGATTATGACATGCTTGAGCCATGGGCAGATGTGATCATAGATGGTGCACTGTCCCAGAGACTTATGGTAAACAAAGGAGAACAGGAAATCTGTCTTTTCCGCAATATGGAAGGGGACAGGGTGAGAAATGTAAAGTTTCTTAAGGATACACCTGCCTTTCCTACAGATGAGAAAACATTGCTTCAGGTGCTAAGTGTTGAGACCAACGGTGAGTTTTTCCCGCTTGAGGAGCCAAAGCTTAGAATGGAAGTGATTGGGGACAGCATTACTTCCGGGGAAGGATGCAGCGGCGCAGAAAGGGAGATGACCTGGAATTCATTTTGCTTCAATGCAGTGGATCATTATGCATATATGGCAGCAAAAGAGCTTGGGGCGGTATATCACTGCATCAGTCAGAGCGGCTGGGGTGTTTTCTGCTCCTGGGAAGGTAATGAGCAGCAGGCGATTCCGCTGTATTATGAGCAGGTGTGCGGCCTTTTAAATGGTGACCGAAATAAAGAACTGGGCGCTCTGGAAAAATGGGATTTCCAGAAGTTCCAGCCAGATGTAGTTGTAGTAAATCTGGGAACCAATGACGGCAGCGGCACCCGGGAGATGGAAAAGGTTGAAGCGGCTGTGATTGATTTTTTAAGAAAAATAAGGGCATGCAATCCAGAGTGTTATATTTTGTGGTGCTATGGAATGCTGGGCAACGTAATCCAGCCAACTCTTGAAAAAGCAATCCGAAATTACAGGGCAGCGTCCGGGGATGAACGGGTGGAGTTTGTGAAGCTGCCAGATACTTTGGAGGGCGAATTTGGTTCCAGAGAGCATCCGGGACACCGGTCTCACAAAAAGGCAGCGAAGGTACTGGCGGAAAAAATCCGGGAGATTTCTGGCAGCAGCGCGGATGTTTCTTTTGAATGAACAGAAAATCATGGTGAATTATCTGCGAAAATATGCTAAAATCCTAACTGTTCAATGAAATATACAGGAACCTGGAAGTGTTAGTAGTTTAATAAGCAAAAACGAGGAGTGACATTATGAAAGTATTGATTGTGCGTCATGGTGACCCGGATTATGACATAGATTCCCTTACGGAAAAAGGCTGGAAAGAGGTAGAATATCTTTCCCAGAAGCTTTCTAAGCTGGATGTGAAGGCATTTTATGTATCACCTCTTGGAAGAGCCAGAGACACCGCAGCCCCAACCCTGAAAAAAATGGGAAGAACCGCAGCGGTATGTGAGTGGCTTCAGGAGTTTCCCTGCCAGATCTGGCGCCCGGATGTGAAGGATAAGAAAATTATTGCCTGGGACTGGCTGCCCCAGGACTGGATGGCAGATGAGAGCTTTTTCCAGTATGACCATTGGTTTGAGAACGAGGCCATGCAGGAAGGCCATGTGAAGGAGATGTATGATCATGTGACCGGAGAATTCGATAAGGTTCTGGTGAAGCATGGATACGAGAGAGATGGCCATTATTATAAAGTAAATGAGGAAAATAACGACACCATCATTTTCTTCTGCCATTTCGGACTGGAATGCGTGCTTCTCAGCCACCTGCTGAACATATCCCCGATGGTGTTATGGCATGGATGCGTAGCCGCCCCCTCTTCTGTTACGACTTTGACAACTGAAGAACGCCGCAAGGGAATTGCTGTTTTTCGTATGAGCGCTTTCGGTGATATTTCTCACCTGTATGCCAACAACGAGCCTCCAGCCTTTGCCGCAAGATTCTGCGAAGCCTATGGAAATGAGGACCAGAGACACGACTGAAAAATGGTGGGTTTCGTAAACAGTTACGATTTCGTTATTTTCATTTTAGAAATTTTATAAAATTATTAGAATTTGGACAAATATCTCTCACATTTATGCGATATGATATATACATCTTAAGAGAGAGAACTCTTAAGAAAAACTCTTTCCTTTCCCTAAAAATGTATAAATAAACCACCGTCTGTTGGCAAGAACGTCGACTGGGCGGTGGTTTTACGTTGTGCAAAAACATATCTGGACAAGTTCTAAAGGATTGACTATAGTAAAGAATACAGATACTATTTAAACACCGCTGATATACAGTAATATCGGCGTTTCATAATGAATCTATGGGAAAAATGGAGGATCCATATGCAGTCAGCAACTCAGCTGCAGGAGCTTCTGCGGTCTATTAACCGAAAAAGCTATCCTGCTTACAAGTCTTTGAAAGGTGTTTACCAGTTTCAGAAATATATTTTAGCAATCGACCATGTGCAGGGAGACCCATTCGCATCCCCGTCTCATGTAAGTGTAAAAATTTCCCACAAAACAGCAGGTTTTCCAGCTCAGTATTACAAAGACAGCCTGACCAGGACTACCCTTGCAGACTATCTTACCCGTCAGTTTGAACAGCAGGTGAACCGCTACACATTTCGCACCAAAGGCTCCGGGAAAAGCGGTCTGATCTCTGTGACAAAGTGCGGACAGGAGGTTCTGGTACGAACGGCCTGTGAGATTACAGACCAGGGCATTGTCGCCAGATTTTTCGTAGGTTTCCCGGCTAACGGACGAACCATCAATGCAGGGGAACTTGAGAAAATTTTCTTTGAATTTCTCCCTGTTTGTGTGGAAAAAGCATTCTTCTACCGGAATTTAAGTGGAAAAGATCTGGAAAATGCCATCTTCCTGGCAGAAGATCAGCAGTTTATCCGTGAGGAGCTTGCCAGACGTTCCCTTGCGGCTTTTGTAAACGATGGCGCGATTTTGCCAAGAGAAAGCGGAATTTCTTCCAGACCAATGAAAAACTGTGTGGCTTTTTCCTCCCCGGAAAGCCTGCAGGTGACCATGGAGCTTCCTCACAAAGGAACGATCACAGGCATGGGAATTCCGAAAGGAATTACTTTGATTGTCGGCGGAGGCTATCACGGCAAATCTACCCTTTTGAATGCCTTGGAACTGGGCGTATACAACCATATTCAGGGGGACGGCAGGGAATACGTGATCACCGATTCCACGGCCCAGAAGCTGCGCTCGGAGGACGGACGCTTTATAAAGGATGTGGATATTTCCCTGTTTATCAATGATCTTCCCAACAAAAAAGACACCAGTTGTTTTTCCACAGAGGATGCCAGCGGAAGTACTTCCCAGGCAGCTGGAATTGTGGAGGGAATCGAGGCGGGAAGCCATGTTTTCCTGTTGGATGAGGATACCTCTGCAACCAACTTTATGGTGCGGGACGCTTTCATGCAGCGTGTGATCAGCCGGGAAAAAGAGCCCATCACTCCATTTCTGGAGCGTGCCCGTGACCTGTATGAGAAAGCCGGAATTTCTACTATTTTGGTAGCCGGAAGCTCCGGTGCATTTTTCCATATTGCGGATACGGTGATTCAGATGGACAATTACAGGCCTGTGGATATTACGGATAAGGCACGGAAGCTTTGTGGGGACTATCCTTTAAATGAAAGCACAGCGTCCGAATTCTGCCTGCCTCACAGCCATCGGATCATGTCCAAGGCGGCACCGTCCAAAGGCCCCAAAAAGGACTATTACGGCCATTTCAAGCCCCAGGATAAGCCAGAGCGCCTGAAGGTAAAAGTACACGGCCGTGACGGTTTTTCCATTGGCAAACAGGACGTGGATCTGCGGTATATTGAGCAGTTGATCGACAGCGAGCAGACCCAGGCGCTTGGCGGACTTTTGAAATATGCTGTGGAGAAGCTGATCGACGGGAAAAGGACCCTGTCGGAAATCGTGGAGATTTTGTGTGACCGGCTGGAAAAAGAAGACCTGTCTTTCCTTGCAGAAGGGTACATTTCCTGTGGCTATGCAGTGCCTCGCAGACAGGAAATCTACGCCTGCTTCAATCGTTACAGAAGACCGTGAACTAGAGCGTGTTTGAAAAATCATTCCCGCAATCTGCACGCCCCACTTTGCGGGAGATTACCAGTGAACAGTAACCGAATGACATCAGTTTGTACAGGAAAGCATATTTGTCGGTAGCTTTTTGGTTCGTTATACGTTATAATGAACTTTGGATGAGGAAAACGCCGGGACCAGGGCTGACCGGGAAATTTATTTCTGCAGTCTGCATGCTCTGGAATTGACCTGGTGTTGCAAGGATAACAGAAGAAAGGTGGATATAGATTTATGGAACGTCCAAATGCATGGCTTTCATATTCCGAGGCTGATATGAATCAGCTGGAAGATGTAGCAAAGAAATACCGTCATTTCTTAAATGTGGGAAAAACAGAGCGTGAGTGCATCACACAGATCGTGAAAGAAGCTGAAGAGGCCGGCTATGTTTCCCTGGAAGAAAAGGTGAAAAAAGGCGAGGCTCTCAAAGCCGGAGATAAGGTTTACACAGTTGGCATGAAGAAGATCATTGCCCTGTATCATATTGGTGAGGACGATCTGGCAGAAGGTATGAATATCCTTTGCGCGCACATCGATTCCCCGAGACTGGATATCAAGCAGAATCCGTTATATGAGGATACAGACCTTGCATATCTTGACACCCATTATTATGGCGGCGTGAAGAAATACCAGTGGGTTGCCCTTCCTATGGCAATGCACGGCGTAATCGTGAAGAAGGACGGAACCGTTGTGAATGTAACAATCGGTGAGGATGAGGAAGATCCGGTTCTTTATATCACAGATCTTCTGATTCATCTTGCAGGACAGCAGATGGCAAAGAAAGCTTCCGAGGTTGTAGAGGGTGAGAAACTTGATATCCTCATTGGAAGCCGCCCGCTTGCTGATCTTCCGGATGATAAGAAGAAAGAAGCTGTGAAAGAGAATGTTCTTCGCATTCTGAATGAGAAATATGGTGTCGAAGAGGAAGATTTCCTTTCCGCAGAGCTTGAAATTGTTCCAGCTGGCAAGGCACGTGACTGCGGACTGGACCGCAGCATGATCGCTGGTTACGGACAGGATGACAGAGTTTGCGCATACACTTCCCTTCTGGCTCTTCTTGAGATGGAAGCTCCCAAGCATACAAGCTGCTGTCTGTTAGTTGATAAGGAAGAGATCGGAAGTGTGGGAGCTACCGGTATGCAGTCCCGTTTCTTTGAGAACAGCGTAGCAGATGTTCTGGATGCACTGGGACAGTATTCTGATTTGAGACTGAGAAAGGCGCTGAAGAATTCCAGCATGCTTTCCTCTGATGTAAGTGCTGGATATGATCCTGCATTTGCAGAAGCTTTTGAGAAAAAGAATTCTGCATATCTTGGAAGAGGTATTGTGCTGAACAAGTTTACTGGAGCCCGCGGAAAATCCGGTTCCAATGATGCCAACGCAGAGTATGTGGCAAGAGTCCGCAAGATTTTCGACGATCACAATGTATTTTTCCAGACTGCAGAGCTTGGCAAGGTAGATGTGGGCGGCGGCGGAACCATCGCGTATATTGCTGCTCTTTATGAAATGGAAGTAATCGACAGCGGCGTATCTGTTCTCAGCATGCATGCACCGTGGGAGGTTACAAGCAAGGCAGATGTATACGAAGCTTATAAGGCTTACAAGGCATTCCTTCTGGATGCATAATAGAATGAGTGAAAGTACCGGGCAGACATTGTGTCTGTCCGATATTTTTCTGGAATAGCTGTTAAGTTGGTCATTCAAATTTGGGAGTTTGTTAGATGGCTTAAAAGATAATGGCAAATAATTTAGAAAATAACGCAGATGAACATTCAAATGGAGAGAAAACAGTATGATAAAAAAACAGGCACCTGGGGAAACCATCCTGAAGGTGGGCGGCATGCTTCTTCTTTTTCTGGGGGTAATGTTGGCATTTGGCAGCGGAAACACACTTTCCCTGGCAACAAGAGGCAGCGCTGACAGTGCGGTGATAGAGTATCTTAATCAGAATAATATGACCTATACCCAGCTGGTGGCAAGCACAGTGATGGTTCTGGCAGCAGGAGTAATCTATCTGGCGGCAGGCGTTGTAGGCGTGAAACAGGCCGGCAATGTAAAAAACGCAGGAATGTGCATAGGCATGGGAATCCTTCTGGTCGCAGAGGTTATTGCGGAAGTGATCGTCACTATGAATTTTGGCGAATTTGATCCCGCCTCCGTAATTCGCATGCTCATGTTCCCGGCAATTTACATGGTAGGAGCCGTTCTCAACTGGCAGGCAAAGAACGTCGAAAAGCAGTAAAAT
>CAVJRB010000282.1:0-3187 GCA_963651655.1 bacterium
AAATGTCCATCTGCCCAAAGAATAAATCTTCCAAAGCAAGACGCGATAAGAGAAGAGCAAACTGGAAAATGAGCGCTCCGAACCTTGTAAAATGCAGCAAATGCGGCGCACTTATGATGCCACACAGAGTTTGCAAGGCTTGCGGAAGCTATAACAAAAAAGAAATCGTTAAAGTTGAAGACTAATAACGAACCATGAAAGGACATCTGAGCTGATCGGGTGTTCTTTTTTTATGCAAAAAGACAGAAGAATTCTTGTTTTTTACGCAGGTTTTTTATATAATATTACAAGGAGATTAGGGAAAAGGCATTTTGCGTCCTTGATATCTACGAATTGCTCCGCTGCTTTGCAGCTCCCGCAATTCTAGGACATTCGGAATCCGCAGATTTACTACGTAAATCGCTACTTCCTCATGTCCTGCGGGTCCCAAGTTCAAAAGCTTTATCGTGCAAGCACGAACAGCTTTTTGACCTTTTGACCCTGATATCTCAAAATATTACAACCTTGGAGGAACTATCATGTCTGAATTAAGTGATAAGATCAGATCAGAGTTTAAGAAATCAGATGATGAGCGCGATGCGCTTATGAATACCCCGGAGGACGTAGATCGCTGGGATAATATTGTATATGGACACGATGACAGGGAAATGCAGAAGCTGGATGTATACAGACCGAAGCAGGCCCAGGGAGAGGATCTTCCGGTGATCATCAGTGTACATGGCGGCGGCTGGATGTACGGCGACAAGGAGAGATACCAGTACTACTGCATGAGCCTTGCACAGCGCGGCTTCGCAGTAATAAACTTTACATACCGCCTCCCCCCGGAGAACAAGTTCCCGGCAATGTTAGAAGACCTGAATCTGGTATGCAAATGGGTGATGAAGCGTGCAGGACGCTTCCACTTTGACACAGAACGTATTTTTGCAGTGGGAGATTCCGCTGGTGCCCACATTCTGGGCCTTTACGCAGGTATCTGCACCAACCCGGCATACGCTGCCAAATATGATTTCACAGTGCCGGAAGGCTTTGCCCTCACAGCCATTGCCCTGAACTGCGGCGTCTACCAGGTTTCTGGGGAGAACGCAGAAGACCTGACCATGCAGATCATGAAAGAGCTTCTTCCACAGGGCGGCACCGAAGAAGAACTGGCACAGATCAGCGTTCTTGACACCATTACAGACGTTTATCCACCTGTATTTTGCATGACAGCAGTTGCGGATTTCCAGAAAGGACAGACCCCTGCTCTGGTACAGAAGCTGATGGAGAACAATGTGCCATTTGTTTATCGTGTATTTGGAGACAAGGTCAACAAGCTTGGCCATGTTTTCCACTGTGACATCAAGACAATTGACGCTGCACAGTGCAACGACGCAGAATGCGACTTCTTCCGGGAATTCTGCTTCTGATTTTGTGCTGCTTTTCACGGAAACCTGCGGTTCGCCACAGGTTTCTTGTTTTATTGGGAGGAATCCTATATGCTAAAACCAGAACAAATTCGAATGAGGAAATACATGAAAAGAAAAATGACTTTCTGGATTTTTGCCCTTTGTTTCCTGCTGATGCTGTGTCCTTTGACAGGCGTGCAGAAGGTGTGGGCCGGGAACAGCGTGATCACAGATTTTTCCAGAATTTTCTATATACCTGCAGGAGCTGTGCTAAGAGGGGGAAGCCTGGAGGAATTAAAAGAGACTTATGATTCTATGAGCTGCATGGCCTACACAGAAGACGGCCAGGAGCTGGAACTAAATGTAATCTGGGATTACTCCAAAGTGAATGTGCAGAAGGTGGGGGCATACCAGATCACAGGAAGCCTGAAGCTTCCGGAAGGCTATACCAGCAGTATAACCGTTCCCAGCTGGACTGTGGGAATCTCTGTTCAGAATTTTGAGGAGCTGGAGATTCAGGTGTATTCCAGAATGATTTCCGCGGGACTCTATTATTTTCCCTGGATCACAGACCAGGACCCGGATGCTATGGAAATCTGGATGCAACCGGAGGGTGAGGACTGGATCAACATCAGCGAGGAAGGATATGGAATGTGCGACACAGACGGCATGTACCTTTCCTGTCAGAGCATGGTGAAAGGAAATACCTACACCCTGACTGTGGTTTATCTCAATGGGAAAACAAGGAATCTGAAGTACCGCTATGCTTCAGATGGAACTCTGGATATCATCAGCTACCAGCCCGGGCTTTTGGGAAGCAGCAGCGTGAAGGACACCACCATCCGCTCCTGTGAACCCATAGAAGAGGGCAGCCTGGAGCGTTTGGGTGCCTACGCCCTTCGCAAAGGCCAGAGTACCTATGGATTGAAAAAACAGCTGGAAAAGAGCTTGCACATTCTTGGCAGCACCCAGCCGGAATACGAGGACAGTGCGTCCCACCCTTCGGTTGTAATGCCTTCTGTGTGGGATTTTAGCGGGGTAAATACCAATGTTCCAGGTGTTTATAAGGTAACGGGAAGCTTCCAGGCACCAGAGGGATATTCGCTGGATCCGGATGCCAAGCTTCCGACAGCATCTGTCTACGTTGCCGTCCAGCGCCCGGATCTTCCAACCTGTTTTTCCCCATGATTCTGGATGCCTTTACAGACGATCAGCTAAAGGAATTTCAGCCAGAGCTAAAATGTGGGGATCAGAAGATCAGCCTGAATCAGGACAGCTGGTACATGACCCGGGAAGGTCTGTATCTGAAAAAGACAAACCTGCAGCTAAACCATGATTACAGCCTTGTGGTGGCATATCCCGGTGGAAGCACTGGAACCTACACCTTCCATTTTGACGAAAATTTCATTACAAATGACCACTGGTATGAGAGAAATTACGCAGACCGTGACGGCAAGAACCTTCCGGACATTGACACAGGCAAAGAGACGGTCACTGATGTGTCTACCGTAATCGTGGGAAACCGTCTGGCCGCCCTTATGAGCGCACAGGTAGAGAAGATTCCCTTTGAAAGCGGAGGCGTGCTGGTCCGCGTCCCTACAGAAGTGGTGAAGGACTGGGAGGTAGGACCGGAGGATGAGGTGAAGGTAGATATTTCCAGGGAAGACGGAAATTTATCCGTAAGCATTTCCAAAAACGGCGAGGAGATCACAGATATTCCAGGTGCCACCGTGGAGATTCCAAAGAGCTCTGGGTCTGGCACCAGAACCGTGCTGACAGATGTCGAGGGAAACTCCTATACG
>CAVJRB010000283.1:0-1297 GCA_963651655.1 bacterium
AGCTGCGGCAGCATGAACAAGCGTGCAAGAGCCTACATGATCAGCTACCTGGACATTATCACCACCATTTCCTCCATCATGCTGATCCGCTCCGGCACTAAAGAAGCCCTCGATAAGAAAAAAGAGCTTCTCGAGTACATCCGCTCCACCAACCGTGTCCTCTACGGAAAACTTCGCCACAGCCTCATGGGCAACTTCATGAACCTCCCAGGCCGCGGCGGCCGCCGTGTCTCCGTAGCCGCCTACAAGATCTGCCAGAAGTTCTACGGCTTCAACTAATCTTTACTTTAACAAGCAAGCAACATCCAGGGCGCTCGCCCCAGCGAGCCGCCTGTTATTTAGTTATTAAGAAAAAACAGCAGGCAGGGGGGATATCCCACCCCTGCCTGCGTACGCTTCCAACAACCAAAAAAAGACGCGCCCTCCAATTCCTGGAGGTTCGCGTCCTTTTCATCTTTTAGTAGCGTTTCCCGCGTTTATTCCGTCCAAATCTCTCTACAGCCACATCCCGTGCTTCGTCCCCCGCCTTCTGCGGATAAAAAAACAAATATCCAAACAGCGCCAATGTAGCTCCGCAGCAAACATCAATCACAGAATGCTGCTTCAAAAACATAGTAGACATGATGATCAGCAAGGTCAGAACCAAAGAACCATACCGGATTGCCTTCTTATCCCGAAGCGCCTCACAATTAGTCAGTGACATATGAATCGCCAGAGAGTTAAACACATGGATACTAGGAAGCACATTGGTCGGCGTATCCGTGCGATACAGCCACCGAACCGCATCCGTAAACACATTCTCCCTTGGAAACTCAGATGGTCTTAAATGCAGCACATTGGGATACACATAAGACACGATCAGGAAAATGGTCATACCCATCATCATGTTGAAAACCAGCTGATAATATTCCTTCTTATTCTTGTTCTTGAAGATGAAGTATAAAACTGTGACAATCTGATATGGGAACCATAACAGATAAGGGACAATAAAATACTCGCAAAATGGTATGTAATCATCAAAAACAGTGTCAATTACATGGAATCCACGTACCGGTCTGTGCTCCAGATACCCGAAAAACATCAGGTAAACAATTGCATATACAAGTATGATCAGACCATGCTTATATTTCTTAATAAATTGTGCCAAGTCTTTCACTCCTTTTTCAAATCGTGGAGATTATACCACAGGTAAAATGATTTTTAAAGGCTTTTTTTCAATAGAAACTGTTAAATCCTGGCGAATTCCGCCGGATTCCCCGTCAATATGAACGGGAAGAGCATTCTCGCTGTGAATATG
>CAVJRB010000283.1:1307-2429 GCA_963651655.1 bacterium
AGACAGAACAGAAGCTTCAGCTTCCCAACGCCCTCCACCAGGATCATATCCAGCTGTCCGTCATCCGGCCTGGCATCCGGGCAGAACTTAAACCCGCCGCCTTCATATCTCTGATTCATAACTGCCGTAAAATATACGTGATCATAGGAAAAAGTATTCTCCCCATCCAATGTAACCGTCATTTTCCCCGGAGAAATAAAAATCAGCTGCTTTAAGGCAATAAAAAGATAGATCAGCTTCCCCAGCCCAAGACGATTGAACACCTTCTTAAGGGGAGTAGCAAGCACCTCCTGGCAGACTCCCGCGTCATATCCGATTCCCGTGCTGATACCGAAATGGGACTTCTTCTCCCCACGGATCAGATAAGGAACATCCATAGGAGCAATGCGCTCTGCCTTTAAAATATACTCAAGAGATTCCATAGGATCAAAAGGCAGTTCCATGCTTCTGCAAAAATCATTGCCCGAGCCTGTGGGAATGTAGCCGAAAACCACCCGGTCGAAATCTGTGATCCCGGTAAGCACCTCCTGAATGGTGCCGTCCCCTCCAACTGCGATCATATAGACGGGCTCAGAATCGGTCCCAAGTAAAGAGGCCTCAGAAGCAATTTTCGTAGCATGTCCGGAATATCTTGTAAGGCAGTACTGGAAGGAAATTCCCCGAAGCAATAACTGATGGTGAATCTGGTCCCAGATCAAACGTCCCCTGCCGGAGCGGGAATTTGGATTAACGATAAAATAATACATAATGTCTCCCTGTGTCGCTTTCTGGTTCCATAATAACATTGGACAGGCCGTATTACAAATTAATTTTGAAAAAATATCGTTAAAATTTTCTAAAGTATGTTATACTGTTTCTTATGACTTTCTTATGAAGGACTTAAGATTTTCCCTGATAGAATTTGATTTAGGAGTAAGGAATATGAAATCACTGGTAATCGCAGAGAAGCCATCCGTTGCAAGAGACATCGCCCGGGTCCTTGGGGCAAATCAGAAAAACGGCGGCGTTCTGGAAGGAAAGAAATATGTAGTCACCTGGGCGCTTGGCCATCTTGTCACCCTGGCTGACCCGGAAGAATACGATAAGAAATACGAGAAATGGGAAATGTCCACTCTTCCCATG
>CAVJRB010000284.1:0-2037 GCA_963651655.1 bacterium
GCGCAGCACAGAGCAGATCAGAGACTCTTTTACCCTTCCCATGGCCTGAAACTGGATAATCATAGGATTACATGCTGCCATCATGGGCATGGCCAGCACCATGATCCGCAGGAACGTAGCGCCATAGGCAATGGTAGCAGGTGATTCGATGAACAACCCAACAAGCACAGGAGCCAGCAGTTCATATACCAGCACACACAAAAGTGAAAAAACCACCGATACGGTGCACCCCAGCCTGAATACCTTGTTTCGACGGTTATTGTTTCCAGAGGCGTAGTTATAGGCAAGCAGGGGCAATATGCCGCTGGATACTCCGAGAGAGAAGTACAGCGGCAGCATATCCAGTTTCTTAACGATACCCAGCGCTGCCACAGCATTAGTGTCATAGGCAGACATGAATTTCATCAGTGCACCTACAGCTATTACTGTCAGCAGGTATTGAATGCAGGAGGGAAAGCCGATCTTCAGTATATCACCCATGTGTTTTGGGGTATCGCGCAAACTGCAGGGGCGCAGCAAGACCATAGAGTTGCGGCGCTTGCAGAAGATGCAGGTCAGCAGGAACAGTGTGCCAATACCGTTTGAGATGGCTGTGACCAGTCCCGCGCCTTCAGCACCAAGCCCCAGAAACCGGGGCAACACAAAGAATGGGTCAAGGATGATGTTGATAATACCGCCCAGAGAGACACCTGCGGATGCCAGACCGGCACTGCCCTCTGCCCGCATGAGGTTAGCCAGCAAAATGTTAAGAATAGCGCAAGGACCACCCCAGATGACTACCCATTTGGCGTAGCTGAATACTAACGGGTAAGTCTCCGATGTAGCACCGCACAGATGCAGCAACGGTGAGGCGAACAAGGCGAACACGCTGGAAAACAGCACTGCTGAGAATAAACACCACCAGAATGAGATTGACGCAATACGCTGCGCACTGTCTTTGTCGTGTCTGCCCATGGCGTGGGTCATACAGCTTGCTCCGCCCACGGCAAACAAATTCGCGATAGCCGTCATCAGTACAGTGATAGTGTAAGCTACTGATACTG
The DNA here is from genome assembly GCA_963651655.1 of bacterium. Lineage (GTDB taxonomy): Bacteria > Bacillota > Clostridia > Lachnospirales > Lachnospiraceae > Blautia_A. The sequence goes on from CAVJRB010000284.1 coordinate 1,044, forward strand.
CCGCTGTCTGGGATGAATCATTCAACAATCCTACAAAGTAGGTATCGGCCAGATTGTAGAGTAGCAGTACCATCTGACTGGCGATAGAAGGCAAAATCTGCAGCAGCACTGCCTGCGGCACGGGCATTTGTTCGAATAAATAGGTTTTATCGTTTAAGGCACGCATAGCTCAGTCCTTCAGATCCAGCTTGAACAGCTTTGCTGCATTTGTGCGGCCCATCTTCATTTTATCCAGATCTGAGAATGGGATGTTGTCGAACCAGTCAGCAGCCTGCTTCATAGACTCATATGGATAGTCGGTGGAGAACATGATCCGGTCGGTACTCATCTCCATCATGGCGCACATCAGAGCCGGGGTGCTGCAGTTTCCGGAAGTGGTAATGCTGATATTACGCTGGAAATACTGGTTAATAGGAAGCTCGGCCATGCAGTCACGCTTGTGAGTGCTGCAGCGGTTGGTAATGCGCCACAGGAAAATGGGCAGCATCTCACCCATATGACCGATGACAATCTGCAGTTTTGGACAGCGGTCAAAAATGCCGCTGGAGATCAGACGCAGAACCTGGGTGCCGAGATTGGCGTGCCAGCCCCAGGCAGCAGTCTCCATCCAGAAATGATTGTCGCCAAAAACCTGCTTGCGCACAGGCTCGGTAACAGGGCGTGGATGGATGTAGATCGGCACATCCAATTTTTCCGCTGTTTCCCAGAAAGGAACATACTGAGGCTCGTCCAGGTACACAGGAACGTCAGGATCATTAATATTACAGAAACCGTTGATAAGGGCGCCCTTGAAATCATAGTCTTTTACGCAGCGCTCCAGTTCGGCGGCAGCGGCCTCGGGAGACTGGGTGGGCAATGCGGCGAATGCGTCGAAACGGTCGCGGTGGTCGCGGATCTGTTCAGCGGTGTAATCATTGATACGCTTAGCAGCGTCAATTGCCTTTTCAGTACTTAAGATAGCTTGAATGGTGGGGGATGACAGGGAGAGAATCGT
>CAVJRB010000284.1:2117-2942 GCA_963651655.1 bacterium
CTCATCCATCAATTCCAGCCGTTTACCAGAGATGTCGCCCATGATATCCTTGGCACGTTCCCATACCTCCGCTCCTTCGTGGATAAAGTAACGTTTTACATCCTGCAAATACTCTTCTGTTGCAAAATGCTCTTCCAATGCAATTTTACCTTTCATAGTTAAAACTCCTTGTAAATCAATGTTAGGAATCTCCTGCGCAAAAAAATTCGTTGTTTAAAGTATATAGAGCCGGAACCATTGATGTCAATTCAAAGGCGTGATACAATTATTACGAAATGGAATAGTATAGTAAGAGGAGGATTTCAATGGATATTCAGCAACTGAGACTGCTGCTGGTACTGGCAGAACGCCGCAATTTTACAGAAGCCGCCTATGACTGCGCAATCTCGCAGTCCTCCCTGTCAAAGCACCTGATGAAAGTAGAGAGTGATCTGGGCGGTGTGCACCTGTTTGATCGTTCCACTCGCCCTGTTTCTCCAACAAAGGGAGGGCGAGGTGTTTCTCACAGCTGCCCGGCAAATGGTGGATATTTATGATAACATGGTGCTTTTACTGGAAGAAATGCGTGATGAAAGCTGTTCCAGGCTGCGGATTGGCTCAATTCCCGTCATGGGACGACTGGGTGTTTCTACGATGATCAAAGAGTTTCGCCAGGCGCTTCCTTCAGCGGCGGACATTGAGATCGTGGATCGGCCATCAAAAGACCTGTTGGAGCTGCTGGCTGCAAAGAAAATTGATACTGCGGTGCTTGTACTTCCCCATCAGCAGGAATTGGGATCAGGTTTTCTGACATACAGACTGGCATCTAATCCGCTGTATCTTATT
>CAVJRB010000285.1:0-4049 GCA_963651655.1 bacterium
GTGTTGGTCCCATGCCGGTCTCGATACCGATCTTAACACCGTCGATGGTGTAGAATTTGATACCGTGGTTAGCAATGAATGCCTTAACCTGTCCTGGAAGATGTTTCTCAAGGCCTTCCATATCCCAAGCACAGTTCAGAAGGAATGTACCGCCGTCAACTAACTCCTGTACCATGTTGTATTTATTCACATAGGATGGGTTATGACATGCTACAAAGTTTGCTTTGTGGATCAGGTATGTAGACTTGATCGGTTTCTTACCAAAACGAAGGTGGGACATTGTAACACCACCGGACTTCTTGGAGTCATAATCAAAGTATGCCTGAGCGTACATATCTGTATTGTCACCGATGATCTTGATGGAGTTCTTGTTAGCACCTACAGTACCGTCAGCACCAAGTCCCCAGAACTTACAGTTTGTAGTTCCCTCTGGAGTAGTTACAAGCGGAGCGCCTGTCTCAAGGGAAAGGTTTGTAACATCATCAACGATACCAAGAGTGAATTTCTCTTTCTCAGTATTGTCATATACAGCTACGATCTGAGCCGGTGTTGTGTCCTTGGAACCAAGTCCGTAACGTCCGGTGAAGATCTTAACGCCGTCAAATTTGCTGTTCTTAAGTGCAGCAACAACATCAAGATACAGAGGCTCGCCCTGAGCTCCTGGCTCTTTTGTTCTGTCAAGAACTGTGATCTGTTTTACTGTCTCAGGAATAGCATCGATCAGAGCCTGTGCGCAGAATGGTCTGTAAAGACGAACTTTTACAACACCAACTTTTCTGCCGGCTGCCATTAAGTAGTCAATTGTCTCCTCGATTGTATCGTTTACAGAACCCATAGCTACGATAACGTGCTCTGCGTCTGCTGCTCCATAGTAGTTGAACAGCTTGTAATCGGTACCAATCTTAGCGTTAACCTTGTCCATGTACTCCTGTACGACTGCCGGAAGAGCATCGTAGTATGGGTTACATGCTTCTCTTGCCTGGAAGAAGATATCCGGGTTCTGAGCGGAACCTCTCTGACATGGATGGTTTGGATTCAGTGCGTGATCACGGAATGCCTGGATAGCGTCCATATCTGCCATATCTTTCAGGTCTTCATAATCCCATGTCTCGATCTTCTGGATCTCGTGGGATGTACGGAATCCATCGAAGAAGTTAATGAATGGAACTTTACCCTTGATTGCTGCAAGGTGTGCTACTGGAGTAAGGTCCATAACTTCCTGTACGGAAGACTCGCACAGCATTGCGCAGCCGGTCTGACGACAGGCCATAACGTCGGAATGATCTCCGAAAATGGAAAGTGCGTGGGAAGCAAGTGCACGAGCGGATACGTTGAATACGCCCGGAAGCTGCTCACCAGCGATCTTGTAAAGGTTCGGGATCATCAGTAACAGACCCTGGGATGCTGTATAGGTAGTAGTAAGGGCACCAGCTGCAAGAGATCCGTGTACTGCACCAGCAGCACCAGCCTCAGACTGCATCTCTGTTACCTGTACTTCCTGTCCAAAGATGTTCTTTCTTCCCTGGGTTGCCCACTCGTCTGTAGCTTCAGCCATAACAGATGAAGGGGTGATCGGGTAAATTGCAGCTACATCAGAAAAAGCGTATGATGCATGAGCGGCTGCATGGTTACCATCCATGGTTTTCATCTTTCTTGCCATAGTTTGTTTTTCCTCCTTAAAGGTATGTTGAAAATAATATCTCTAGACACGTCGTGTCTAAAAGTCCATATAATATTATAGCATAATCTTCCATTGATGTCCATTTTGTTTTTTGTACATTATCACATACAAAAAACGGTCATGAGGGAAAATCTCATGGCCGCTTCTGGCTTTAGCAGATATCCTGCTGCCAAAGCATTTATTCACTTCTTTTTAATTCTCCGGAGCAAAAACCTCCTGAAGATTCTTTCTTTTGAGCATTTTCCAGACGCCCTGCTGGATCTCACAGAGCTCCCTGTGCATATAGCAGGGAAGGTGGTCTCCCTTTCCATCTACCGGACATTCGTAACCGGATGCCATGCACTCAATGATAAACAGATCAGGGTCAATGGCACTGTACACATCGAATAATGTCAGCTCCGTCATAGATTTATTCATGGCATATCCGCCATGTACACCGCGGTATCCTTTTACAATGCCTGCTTTCTGAAGTTTCTTAAGGATCTTGTAGGCAAAGGGTGCGGTAATGGATTCCTTCTCACAGATTTCATTAACGCTAAGGCGGGTTTCCGCTGACAGTGCCCGAAGAACTCTTGCTGCATAATCGCATTCTCTCGTAATAAACATATCTGTAACCTTTCTCCTTACTGGACACGAATCATAATAAAAAATGAATGTATACTGTCCTTATGTGGTCTTCTTCCCCCCAAAGCTTCCTAAAGTATAACAATTATTCTTACAATTTTCAACTGTTATTTAATTTTTTTAACATTTATTTCACGTTATTTTGTATTATCGTCAATTTCAAGACGTTCCTTTATTTCCTGGCAGATTTCTTTTGCGGTGCGTCCGTCGGTTTTCACTATGATGTCTGCGGCGGCTTCATACTTCGGTCTTCTGGCCTCCATCAGCTGTTCTATGTACTGGGGATTCATGTTTTTTTCCAGGAGGGGACGGTTGTGGCTGCCCTTTACCCTCTCGTAAACGGTCTGCGGTGTGGCAGTAAGAAGCACAATGGTTCCGTTCTTCTTCATTTCCTCTACATTGCACTGGCGCATTACGGTGCCGCCGCCGCAGGAAACTACAATGTTGTCCATGTGGGAAATTCTTTTCACAAGTTCTGTCTCCAGATTACGGAAAGTTTCCTCGCCTTCCCTGGCAAAAATATCAGGGATGCTCATCCCCTGTTCCCGGACGATCTGCTCGTCCATCTCTATTTTCTGAAGGCCGCACAGCTGATGCAGGCAGTTTAGAATGGTGCTTTTGCCGGTTCCCATAAATCCGGTCAGATAGATCTGTCTTTTCGGCATATTTTTCCCTCTCTGTATTTCTTCGAGGAAAAAGCTTTCTGGCAAAGTTTTTTCCCCGTAAATTTTGGTATTCCAGATATTATAGCAGTGGTCTTTTTCTTTGTAAAGAGCCTTATTGGGCTGCCGTCCCCTGTTTTAGCGTGTTTCTGCTACAAAACAGCGAAAAAACCGGAAATAATTGTTGCATATTTGCCAGTTTACGATAAAATGAAAATCGGCTATACTTATTATTATGTGACATCAGGGACAAAAGGTCAAAAAGCCGTTCGTGCTTGCACGATAAGGCGTTTGAACTTGTGGCCCGCCAAACATGAGGAAGTAGCGATTTACGCAGTAAATCTGCGGATTCCGAATGTCCACGAATTGCGGGAGCTGCAAAGCAGCGGAGCAATTCATAGATATCAAGTTAGGGACAAAATACCTTTTGGCCCTAACATCCTTATTATGTGTGTATTCATAAGGATGACTTATTTTAATAGGAGGATAATATGATTTCAGCAAACAATATTACTTTGCGAGTTGGAAAGAAAGCTCTTTTCGAAGATGTAAATATCAAATTTACAGAGGGGAACTGCTACGGCCTGATCGGTGCCAACGGCGCAGGAAAGTCTACCTTCCTGAAGATTCTTTCCGGCCAGCTTGAGCCGACCAAGGGTGATATCGTGATCACACCTGGACAGCGTCTCTCTTTCTTACAGCAGGACCACTTTAAATATGATGCTTATACGGTTCTTGATACCGTTATCATGGGTAACCTTCGTCTCTACGAGATCATGAAAGAGAAGGAAGCCATCTATGCCAAAGAAGACTTCACAGATGAGGACGGAATCCGCGCCAGCGAGCTGGAGGGCGAATTTGCAGAGATGAACGGATGGGAAGCAGAGTCTGACGCTGCTACTCTTCTGAACGGTCTTGGAATTGACACGGAGTTCCACTATGCGCAGATGGCAGACCTTACAGGAAGCATGAAGGTCAAGGTTCTTCTTGCACAAGCCCTTTTCGGAAACCCGGACATCCTGCTTCTTGACGAGCCGACCAACCATCTGGATCTTCCGGCTATTGAGTGGCTTGAAGAGTTC
>CAVJRB010000286.1:0-3154 GCA_963651655.1 bacterium
ACTTGCTTCTATCACAGATAATCTGGAAAGTACGTTGCAGCATGTCATTGATTTCAGCATATCAGCATCGATCAATGACGAAATTATCCGTATTGCCAAAACGTATCCAACACCACCTAAAGCAGAAGCAGAACAATATGCCGTCCGCAAAAAAATAAATACTATTATTAATGCCATTATTGCTCTGAGCCCTAATATTGCGATGTGGGATATTATGGCAAAAGACGGAAGCTTTTTTCAGGCTGGCGGATATAATCTGTCGGAGCTGGATTCGTTTGATAAAGAACAAATAATGGAACAGCATCAAAATGCAAGACAGGCAATGATTACAGGACCTTATTTTTATCTGCCCGCAAGAGAGACATTAAAAGAAAACGGGAAATACGTTTTTTTGATATCAAAACCGATTGTTGATTTAAATACAAGAGAAACTTATGGATATCTTCTTTTTTTCATAGACGCATCAACTGTAGCCTCACCATTTATAAATTACAGGCCAAATAACAGTGCGGTTACCTTTTACATAGCCAATCAGGAAAATAATATTTTACTTGCATCAGACCTTAATTACATTGGAAAAACAATACGGGAAATATTTCCCTTTTCCGAAACAGATATGGAAAATCTGGAGGCACAATGCTATTTAACCAGGAAAGATGTTGTCTATTGCTCAACACAAATGTCACTGCCAAACTGGAAGCTTATTCATGTGATTCCAATGGATGAACTGATGGAAGAACAACATCTGTTCGCAAGAATATTTTTTATCTGCATTTTGCTGGTGGTTCTGTTTTTTGCATTTTTATCCTGGTGGAATGCCAGAGCCATATCGGAGCCAATTTTGGATTTGAGCACTGTCATGAAGAATGTAATAAAAGAAGCCTATTCACCAGTAGAAGTGCCGGGAACTTCCGAAGAGATTCAGATTTTATACCGTGGATATAATACACTTGCAGAACAGACACAGCAGCTTTTACAAACAATTTATGAAGAAGAACGTGAAAAAAATGAATATCAGTTTCGGTTGATACAGGAGCAGATTAAACCGCATTTTCTGTACAATACACTTGAAATGATTAAATCTATGATAGATCTTGGTATTTATGATGAAGCAGGCGAAGCCATTTCTACGCTTGCCAGCTTCTATCGCTATTCGTTAAGCAAAGGATCAGATATTATAACCATTGCTGCAGAAATCGATATGGTAAAACAGTATTTATACATTGAAAAATTACGCCATATGGAGTATTTTGATTATGAAATTGAGTGTGAGAAGGAAACAGAACAGTACATAATTCCGAAGCTGATTCTGCAGCCGATTCTGGAAAATGCAATTGTACACGGAACAACATCAGATGGTCGTATGTGTTTTGTCTCACTGAGCGTAAAAAACGCAGCGGATACTATTGTAATTACCGTAAAGGATGATGGAAACGGAATTGAACCAGAAAAGCTTCATCAACTGAATACGGATCTAGACGAAGCTCGTGGAGAGGAAAAAAGCTCTTTCGGATTGTTCAGTATCAACCGACGTGTGCGTCTTTTATATGGAACCGAATATGGCATTCACCTGGAAAGTGAACCAGGAAAAGGGACAAGCGTGATATTGCGGATTCCAAAGCTGGAACATTTAGACGAAACGGCTTCGTCTATACTGAAAAGAGACCAAGAAATAGTGGGGAGAAAGCACTATGAAGAAAATCGTTATTATTGATGATGAATATTTTTTCAGACAGGCCTTAATAAAATATATTAGAAATTTTAAAGATGAATTTATTGTCGTAGGCGATGCTGGAAATGGAAAGCTTGGCATTGAACTGATTGAACAGTACCATCCAGAAATTATTTTGATTGACATCAGTATGCCACAGATGACCGGCTTTGATGTAATTTCATCTATACAGAAACAAAAGCTTCAGACCCGTTTTATTATTATTTCCGGTTATGACAAGTTTGAGTATGCACAGAGAGCCATTCAGATGGGTGTACAGGATTTTCTGCTGAAACCTGTAACAGTCGAAAGTCTGTATAAAAGTCTAAAGCAGACCAGTGAACAAATCGACCAGGAGGTGAAAAAGGAACAGAATCTGGAGGTGCTGGATAGGAAAGAGCGAAGCTATCAAAATTATATGAAACATTTTGCAGCATCACAGTTTGTAAGAAAGGATAAAGATCAGGAGGGAATGCAGAAGCTGGCTTCCGAAGCAGGATATCGACTGGATGCACAGCGCCACGTAGCCATACTTTACCGGGTTAATCATTTACCGGGCAACTGGGAAAAGACAGATTATGAACTTTACTACTTTATGGTAGAAAATGTGTTTTGTGAATTACTTGGAGAAAAAGCATGCTGTATTAGTTATATCAATTTTCAGAAATCACTCTGCTTTCTTGTAGGAACGTATGAATTGCGTCATGATGCAGCGTGGCTCCGGCCACTGCTGCAAAAGACAATTGAGGTATGCGACCCAGATGGCAGTCTTGGAACCACTGCAGTAATCGGTGGATTTTATACAGAGGCGGATCAGCTTTATGAATCATATATTGAAGCGTTTACAATGGAACGGAAATGGAGCTTTTATGAGCGTTCCGGCGTATTTTCTATCGAGGACTCTGCTGAAGAGCAGCCGGAAACCAACTATCTGCAGCAAAATGATGATTTTGTTCAGCGACTGATTGCAGCTATGCGCCAGAATCAGAGGAGCCTGGTAAAAGAAATGCTGCGGACATTTGTGGACTCTCTGGCATTGCTTCAACCGCCACGGGAACAATTTTTACTGCAGATTAATCAAGTGTTATCTGCATTGCTGGACTTTGCTATGGAATACGGAGTGACCGAAACGACTGGGAAAAGCAGCAAGCGTTTTTCCAGTGATTACATAGAAATCAGCTCTGTCTCAGAAATCCAGACGGAACTGGTTCGTTATGGAGAACAGATTTTACAGCAGGTACATCTTTCAAAGAACAGCGGCAGTTCTGCTATTGTGAGAAGAACGAAAGAATACATCAAGGCACATTATCAGGATGATGAATTATGCCTGGAGCAGATTGCAGATGCACTGGATGTCAATCTTCAGTATATGTGCTTTCTTTTTAAGAAACAGACAGATACAACAATTGGAGCATATATTTTACAGACACGAATGGAAATAGC
>CAVJRB010000287.1:0-3015 GCA_963651655.1 bacterium
GCTTCTCACATTAAATTCTTTGTCAATTAATCCTGGGGAACTTACTCCAATCAGGTTTACCTGATCTTCTATATGAATTGCTCCCGCAATATAATCATAAAATTCTCCGGCTGTCTCAAATTCAATAGTTGGCACTTTATAATGTGAGAGGATGTTTCCATCCTCTCCAATCACACCATATTTAATAAAGGTTCCGCCTATATCAATGGCTAATGTCCTTTTAAAAGTCATTCAAGCTCCTCTCCATGGGATGCAATGCATTTTTGGTACCAATAGAAGGAATCTTTCTTATAGCGTTTATTGCTGCCTTCTCCTTCTTCATTACGATCCACATAAATTACACCATAGCGCTTACTCATTTCGATTGTACCACAGGAAACCAAATCTATAATTCCCCACATAGTATATCCCAAAAGGTCAACACCATCTCTAATTGCCTCTTTCATCTGTTTGATATGTTCACGCAAATAAGCAATACGATACGGGTCATGTACAGTTCCATCAGATTCCAGTTTATCATACGCTCCAATTCCATTTTCAGCAACAAATAAAGGAAGCTGATAACGGTCGTACATCTCATTTAAAGAAATCCTAAGACCAATGGGATCAATCTGCCATCCCCAGTCACTTGTTTTCCAGTTACAAGATTACCGCTTGTCTTCTCATAATCATTGTCCGTTGTTGCCACCATAGACATATAATATGAAAATGCCAGGAAATTCACAGTATTATTTGCAAGAAGTTCATCGTCCCCCTCTTCTTTTACTATGTGGATATTATTCTGAGCAAACATTCTCTCCGTATAAGAAGGATATTTTCCCCTTGCCATTACATCTGTATAGAAGTAATTTTTGTAATTTTCATCCAGTATAGTCTGCATCATATCCTCGGGCTTGCAGGTTGCCGGATAGGTTGTAAATCTTGCAATCATACCACCCACCATAGGATTTTTCAGCATTTCTTTTGCCGCTTTCACAGCAAGGGCATTTGCAATAAACTGATGATGTGCACACTGGAAAATCGCACTTTCATAATCTTCTTCCTGATCTTTAATCAGACAGCAGCCATTGTATGGATTAAACTTGCTGCAGTTGATTTCATTAAATGGAAGCCAGAAGTCAACCAGGTCACCAAGTCGTTCGAATAAGGTTCGTACATACTTTTCGTAGAAATATACAACTTTTCGATTTTTCCAGCCATCATATTTCAATACAAGATTGACTGGAATATCATAATGAAGAATAGTGGCAAAAACCTTAATTCCCAGTTTTTTGCATTCTGAAAATAAATCTACATAATGCTGAATACCTTCCTCGTTCGGCTGGGCATCATCCCCATTAGGATAGATTCTTGACCAGCAAATAGAGGTTCGAAATATTTTCAGCCCCAGTTCCTTCATCAATCTTAAATCATCCTTATATGTATGGTAAAAATCAATTCCCCATCTAAACGGATAATGTGTGTTATCAACATCATTCAATGCATTATTGAATATTTCAGTTGTCATATTAATATTTCTCATTTCTGTACGCTTTTCTTTACTCCATGCAGTATCAAAGTAGCGTAAGTCCTGAGTACTAATTCCTTTGCCGCCGTCACGGAATCCGCCATCAGCCTGTGCAGCCGCAATAGCTCCTCCCCATAAAAAATCATCAGAAAAACCTTTACTCATTGCGATCTCCTCATCTCTTCAATTTAGGTTTTGTGTCTTTATTCATCAAAGATTGAAATGGATGTCCCTCCAATCTTTCTTCAAGTTCTGCTTTGGCTTCTTCTACCAGTTTAGGATTTTCAAAAAGGTCAACTGCAGTCCCAGCCATTACTTTTGCTGCATATAATTCCCCCTTATGCATCAGTGGTTCCTTTCCCTGTGCCACAGCCTGCCAGCTATGAAGAGGTGTACCCGCAGCATATGTTGCAGCGTGAAGCTGAACTACCGGACAGGTCATGCTTACATCACCTACATCTGTAGATCCAAATAAAAGAGGTTCCATAGACAGTTCCGGAGTAATAAAATCATAGATATTATGTCCCTGATATTTCAAAACCTCTTTTTGTTCTTTTCGTGTCATCGTATCAAGAAGTTCCTGGAATGTTACATCCTTTGCATCCAGAGTATTTCTGAATTTTTCTGCTGTTTTCCAGTCCTTTTCATCATATGCAGGAAGCCCAACCTCTTCCATATTGTGCTGCATAACATGATTCAGACATGAATTTGGCATCAGACTGTTCACCCCACGCACAAATTCCACTTCTACTTCAGTTCCTGTCATCAGGGCTGCACCTTTTGCAATATTTCCAATTCTTACATACATATCTCTTACATATTCCGGCTTTGGGGCCCGCATATAATAAAAAACGGAAGCGTGAGACTGTACTACATTCGGTGATTTTCCACCAGTATCTGTAATTGCATAATGAATTCTGGCATCCGATATAATATGTTCCCGCAAATAGTTTGCGCCTACATCCATAAGTTCCACAGCATCAAGTGCGCTTCTTCCAATATGCGCCAGTCCGCCAGCATGAGCACTGATTCCTTTAAAATGGTAAATCGCGCCAATACTTGCAAGACATCGTCCTGTAAAAAGTCCGGTCAAATCTGATGGATGCCATGTAATTGCACAGTCCACATTATCAAATGCACCATCTCTAACCATAAACGCTTTTCCAGATCCGCCTTCCTCACCTGGGCAGCCATAATAAATTACAGTTCCCTCTTTTTTCGTTTCCTCAAGATATTTTTTTACAGCAATTGCAGCACCTGCTGATCCTACCCCTAAAGCATGGTGTCCGCATCCGTGTCCAAACTCCTGATTCTTTATCTCTTTTTTTTGTGTACACCCAGCCTCCTGGCTCATACCATCCAATGCATCAAATTCCCCAAGAAAAGCAATTCTTGGACTTCCCTTTCCATAAACAGCACGAAAAGCAGTGGGAATTCCAACCAGATTCTTTTCTACCGAAAAGCCTTCCTCTTCCAGTAGCTGACATAAAATTTCCATGGATCTGTAT
>CAVJRB010000288.1:0-4058 GCA_963651655.1 bacterium
ATGTCAGCACTCTTCTGAAAGGCGTTCTGATTGCGGCTGGGATTTTTGCTACAGGTGCGCTGGCGGCCTGGGGATATTCCCAGACCATGGTAAAAGCCTCTCAGCGGATCCTGTTTGATATCAGGCGGGATCTGTTCTCCCATATTCAGACTTTGCCGCTGAAGTTCTTTGACACAAACGGACATGGCGACATTATGAGTCTTTTTACCAATGATATTGACACTATCTCCGATGCGCTGAACAACAGCTTTGCAATGGTGATTCAGAGCTTTATTCAAATGGTAGGAACCTTGACGATTCTCTATGTGTTAAACTGGCGGCTGTCTATTATTGTGACCGTGTGCTATGGCATTATGCTGTGGTATATCCGGTTCAGCGGCGGCAGAAGCAAGGCTTATTACGCCAGGCAGCAGAACAGCCTTGGTGCGTTAAACAGCTATATTGAGGAGATGATCAGCGGGCAGAAGGTGGTAAAGGTGTTTAACCACGAGGAAGCCAGCTTCCAGGAATTCTGCGAAAAAAACGAAGCTCTCCGTCAGGCTGGAACCGGAGCCCAGGGCTATGCGGCGACTATGGTTCCGGTAGTGGTAAGCATTTCTTATATCAACTGTGCCATTGTGGCAGTGCTTGGCGGTATTCTGGCCCTGCAGGGAAAAGCAGACTTAGGAAGCCTTGCCAGCTATTTGGTGTTTGTCCGCCAGGCTGCCCTTCCCATCAACCAGTTTACTCAGCAGAGCAACTTCCTTCTGGCTGCGCTGGCAGGCGCGGAGCGTGTGTTCAAGGTGATGGACCTGGAGCCAGAAGTTGATGAAGGCAAGGTAGAGCTGGTGCGCATAACGAATTCTGGTAGAAAAGGAAATATGGATTCCAGTTCAAAATGGAAATATGAAGGAAGTGAAAGGGAAATCAATAGTGTTGTATCAGAAGGGGGAAATTCCTGGGCGTGGAAGAAGTCGGATGGGGAGTTGGTGTCTCTTCGAGGGGATGTACGGTTTGAGCATGTAGATTTCGGCTATGACGAGAATCGGATGATTCTGAAGGACATCAGCCTTTATGCAAAGCCAGGGCAGAAGATTGCCTTTGTAGGCTCCACAGGAGCGGGAAAAACCACCATTACCAACCTGATCAACCGTTTCTATGATGTGCAGGGCGGCTCGGTTGTTTATGATGGAATTGACGTCCGGGATATCAGCAAAGACTCCCTTCGCCATTCTCTTGGAATCGTATTGCAGGACACCCACCTGTTTACAGGAACGGTTGCGGATAACATTCGCTTCGGCAAGCTGGATGCCACTCAGGAGGAAATTGAGCGGGCTGCCAAGATTGCCAATGCAGATTCCTTTATCCGCCGTCTGCCCCAGGGATACGACACTATGGTAACCTCCGACGGCGCCCATCTCTCCCAGGGACAGAGACAGCTTCTGGCCATTGCCAGGGCCGCTGTGGCGGACCCGCCAGTGCTGATTCTGGACGAGGCCACCTCGTCGGTAGATACCCGTACAGAGGCGCTGATCGAGAAAGGAATGGATCAGCTGATGGAAGGCAGGACAGTGTTTGTCATTGCCCACAGGCTGAGTACAGTACGTAATTCCAATGCCATTATGGTGCTGGAGCAGGGGAAAATCGTGGAACGTGGGGACCACGAGGACCTGCTCCAGCAGAAAGGGAAATATTATCAGCTGTATCATGGGATGTTTGAATTGAGTTGATGAGATTGAAAATTTGTGATTTGATTCAGGAAAACCTGAAGTAAAAGAATCTCGAGATTCAACCAGGAAAATTGGCTCGTGGGGTTCTGATATTGATATAAGAATATTTGCAGAAAGCGAAAACAGAAGAGGGGCAGGAAAAAGCTGGTGCTTTTTCCTGTCCCTCTTCTAAAACTTTCGTCCCCCTGAGCTTCCGAAAGTGAATGATTAAATATTTATTAATATTATTTATGAATGCACTTTGTAAAAGTTGCAGTGCCAACGCATTCTTCATATACAAGATGCTTACATTTTATACAAATTTTAGCTGTATATGTTTTTACAATGCAGCCACCATTACTTTGAGAATAATGTCTTTCTGCATAACCGGATTGGTAAATATGGCTACACAGAATGGCGCGCTCATCGGATTCTGACTCGTTTACTGAAATAACTTCATTATCAGCTGTTTTAAAGTAAATATCAGAAGTTGAAAAATGCTGATCTTCAGAATGGATATCAGTAAATGAGAAGGAATCTTCAATACTTGGAGCTGAATCGTTTGAATACGTAGTCTGCATTGGTGTATATGCAAACACTGTAGTCCCACTCAAAATTACGGAAGCCAACACAGCTGCCACAGTACCAATCTTAGACGCCTTTTTGTTTCTATTCATAATGAGTTCCACTCTCCTTTTCATTGATTCTTTCTTGTCCCCCAACAAGTTGTTTCTCCAGACTACAGGAACCTGTCTGGTTCTCGCAGAAAGTCTTACGAGAGCTTTGGCGTAGGCTCTTCGTTCCTCATCAGAACAGCCTTCCGTAGCAGCTTCATCTGCAATATTTTCAGAAAAACGGGTGTAAAGTAAAAATGTCAGGATCGTTAACGGGTTAAAACAATGAAGGCAAATTGCTAACAAACAGATTAATTTTACAATCGAGTCACGGCGGTGTAGATGTGAATATTCATGCCTGAGAATCATTTCTGACAGCCTGGAGTTTGGAAACTCAGCCGGAACTACAATGAAAGGTTTCACAAACCCAACGGTATGCGGCGTGTTCATCTCCGGGGAAATGCGGTACTCCACATTCCCGATTCCAGGCAAAGGATACGTTCTTATCTCCGTAATTCGTTTTAGCTTTCGCGTGAGCTGATGGTATTTGATCGTCTAGTAAATGCTGAATCCTGCGATCACAAACAGCCAGCACAAAACGATCATAAGAATCCAATCAGGCATCCATAAAGAAATTCCGTGATAAGAAACCGCTTCCTTGTCATCAAAATTTACGGAATAGAATGTAACGTCCAAAGAAATAACATCTTCAAGTACATTCAAAGGCAAAAAATATTTCACCATCTGAAAAGGCATGAAATATTCCGCCAGACTCAGTAACACCAGTTTCCGGCCAAGCCGATAAGAAAAGTTTTTCCGTTTCACGAGCATCAGCAGGAGACAGACCAAAAGCGGCATCGTTCCTGCGATGCTCATGCAGATCCAAAGCATGCAAGTCACCCTCACTTATAATTTATCGATAAAATCGAGTAATTCCTTCTGGTCCTTTTTGCTGAGTTTTCCCTCGTCAGCAAAGGCACAGAACAGACAGGCAAGTGAATCCTTGAACTCCTGGGAATATTCTTCCTGGGAGTCCCTGCAGCTGGATTTCTGGTGCTCCAGAATCTTTTCCTGGAAATCCCGGATCAGCTGGTCTCTTTTTTCAAGCTTGTGGCGCAGATGAAGATTATGTGCAAAGAAACCAAATGCGACCATAGGAAAACCAAAGGAAAGAACAATGGCTTTCACCAGATAAAAGGTTGCGGCGGGCTGGTCCATGGTGGGGATTCCACTAATCATGCAGACCAGCAGTGACAATCCGGTAAAGATTACAAAAAAGGTACCGAATAACACTAAAATAATTTTTTTCATTAAGGACCTCCTCATTACTACGTAGAAACGGGATTCATGAAATATTTTTATTTCCTGCTCCCTTTACTATATATACGAAATTCAGCAGGGAAAATAACACGGAATCTGTAATTTTTTTGAAAATATTTTCGAAATGGGGGAAATTATGGTATACTCTTGGAAGATATCATTTGAGAGTGCATTAACGTAAGTGCTCATATGATAGAGTTATAAAAGATTAAACTATAGTTAGTGCTCATTTGAAACAGATTTCAAAGTGTTTCGGAGGAAGCACGATTGTACAGTTGCAAATAAAAAATCACAAGGAGAATTTAATATGTCCAAGTTTTTAATCATCGACGGTTCCTCCATGCTGTCTACCTCCTATTATGGAAACCTTCCAAAGTCCATCCTTTTCGCCAAGACAGATGAAGAGAAGGAGCGGCATTATTCGGAGATCTTACAC
>CAVJRB010000288.1:4068-4696 GCA_963651655.1 bacterium
TCACCATGCTGCGCACCCTGCTGGCAGTATATAAGAAGGTGAAGCCAGAATATGTTGCCTTTACTTTCGATATGACAAGGGACACCTTCCGCCGCACCCAGCTTGGAGCGGACTTTTACAAAGCCAACCGAAAGGAGACTGCCCAGCCTTTGAAGGATCAGTTTGTACAGATGGAAGAGTTCCTCAAGGTCATTGGCTGCCCGGTATTTATGAGCCCGGATTACGAGGCAGATGACTACGCCGCTTCCTTGGTAGAGAAATTCCAGGGGCCGGAGCTTCAGACCTATGTGCTCACCAAAGACCACGATTACTTCCAGCTGGTAAGCGAATACACCCGTATGTGGCGTGTGGTTACAAGAGACAAGCTGGAGACTTTGAAGGATGCCTATGGCCTTTATGGAAAGGATGCCTATGAGGCACTTCCTCCTAATGTATTTGAATACACCCCGGAAATCGTTCATTCCGAAGAGGGCGTATACCCGGAACAGATTCCGGTGCTTCTTGCCATCACAGGAGACCCGGGAGACGGCATTCCAGGCTGCAAGGGCGTGTCTTCCGCAGCAGCACCACTGGTGGAAGAGTACCGCACTCTGGACCGCATCTACGAGGTGATTGAGGACTGCGAGGG
>CAVJRB010000289.1:0-6927 GCA_963651655.1 bacterium
CGTGTTCAGGATCCTGGAAATGTAGACGGCAACCCGGTATTCATTTATCTGGACGCTTTCTGCAAGCCGGAGTATTTCCCGGAATTCCTTCCAGATTATCAGAACCTGGATGAGCTGAAGGATCATTACAAGAGAGGCGGACTTGGAGATGTGAAGGTTAAGAAGTTCCTGAACAATGTTCTCCAGGCAGAGCTTGGACCGATCCGCGAGCGCCGTAAAATGTGGGAGCAGCGAATCCCGGATGTTTACGACATCTTAAGAGAGGGTAGCAAGGTAGCAGAGGCGAAAGCCGCTGAGACGCTGAAGGATGTAAAGGCGTCCATGAGAATCAATTACTTTGATGATGATAATCTGATTCACTGATCAATCGATTACTATTTGGCTGGGAATTGTGCCGGATGCCATTCCTGAAGGAATCTGGAATGCATTTTGGTTCGCAACTGTAAGGTATGAAACAGTTACAATTCCCGGCTTTTTACATGCTGCAGAAAAATTGTTTTTTTGCATGGAAAGTAAAATAATTCAACTTGTAAAGAAAAAATACTTGACACACACCGCGAAATAAGGTATGATACCCAAGGTGATAACGAATGGAAAAGTTTGTAGAACGTACTTTGCTCTATGATTTTTACGGAGAGCTTCTTACGAAGAGACAGCAGCAGATCTACGAGAGCGTAGTTCTGGAGGATTATTCCTTAAGTGAGGTTGCAGAAGAACTGAATATCAGCCGTCAGGGCGTGCATGATATGATCAGACGC
The DNA here is from genome assembly GCA_963651655.1 of bacterium. GTDB lineage: Bacteria > Bacillota > Clostridia > Lachnospirales > Lachnospiraceae > Blautia_A. The sequence continues at coordinate 759 of CAVJRB010000289.1, forward strand.
TGCGACAGGGCGCTGGAGGGATATGAAGAGAAGCTGCATCTGGTTGAGAAGTTTGTGAATATCCGGGGACAGGTACAGAAGATCCATGAGCTTGCATCCGGGTATCACGCGGATGATATCGTGGCAATATCCAATGTGATTTTAGAGGAGTTATAATTCATGGCATTTGAAAGCTTGACAGATAAACTTCAGAATGTATTCAAGAAGCTTAGAAGCAAAGGCCGTCTGACAGAAGAGGATGTTAAGATCGCTCTTAAGGAAGTTAAGATGGCACTCCTTGAAGCGGACGTTAACTTCAGAGTGGTGAAGCAGTTCACCAAATCTGTACAGGAACGTGCGGTTGGACAGGATGTTATGAACGGACTGAATCCAGGCCAGATGGTCATCAAGATTGTAAATGAAGAGCTGGTTAATCTTATGGGAAGCGAGACTACAGAGCTTCCGATCAAGCCTGGCAATGACCTTACCGTATTTATGATGGCAGGTCTTCAGGGTGCTGGTAAGACTACCACCGCAGCCAAGCTTGCAGGTAAGATCAAGTCCAAGGGTAAGAGACCTCTTCTGGTAGCCTGTGATGTATACAGACCCGCAGCTATCACTCAGCTGCAGGTAAATGGTGAGAAGCAGGGCGTGGAAGTCTTTACCATGGGTGACAAGCAGAGCCCAGTGGACATTGCCAAAGCGGCAATCGCGCATGCCAAGGCTAATCAGCAGAATGTAGTGATTATTGATACAGCAGGCCGTCTTCATATTGACGAGGATATGATGCAGGAGCTTGCTGATATTAAGGCAAATATTGAGGTGGATGCTACAATCCTTGTAGTTGATGCCATGACCGGACAGGATGCAGTCAATGTAGCTCAGACCTTCACAGAGAAGGTTGGCATCGACGGCGTGATCCTGACCAAGATGGACGGTGACACCCGAGGCGGTGCAGCCCTTTCCATCAAAGCCGTAACCGGCAAGCCGATCCTGTATGTAGGTATGGGAGAGAAGCTTTCCGATCTGGAGCAGTTTTATCCGGAACGAATGGCATCCCGTATTCTTGGTATGGGAGATGTAATGAGCCTGATCGAGAAGGCGGAGGCAGCTGTTGATCAGGAAGCAGCCCAGGAAATGTCCAAGAAGCTGAAGAAGATGGATTTTGATTTCAATGACTATCTTACCAGCCTTGAGCAGATGAATAAGATGGGCGGTATTTCCAGTATCCTGAACATGCTCCCTGGCATGGGAAGCAAGATGAAGGATGTGGAGAGCATGATCGATGAGAAGGCTATGGACAGAACCAAGTCTATTATCCTTTCCATGACCCCACAGGAGCGCTCCAATCCGGGAATCCTCAATGTTTCCCGCAAGAACCGCATTGCCAGAGGCGCTGGTGTGGATGTTGCAGAAGTCAATCGCCTTGTGAAGCAGTTCGAGCAGAGCAAGAAGATGATGAAGCAGATGCCGGGCATGATGAACGGCAAAATGGGTGGTAAAAGAGGCGGCTTTAAGCTTCCTTTTTAAATAAATAAACTAAATTAAACTAATAAAGAGAAATCAACTGGAGGAAAATTAAAATGGCAGTAAAGATCAGATTAAGAAGAATGGGACAGAAGAAAGCACCTTACTATAGAATCGTTGTTGCAGATTCCCGCAGCAAACGTGACGGAAGATGTATCGAGGAGATCGGAACATACGATCCGAACCAGGAGCCAAGCGTATGCAAGGTTGACGAAGAAGCAGCTAAGAAATGGCTTGCAAACGGTGCTCAGCCTACAGAAGTTGTTGCTAAGATCCTCAAACAGGCCGGAATCGAGAAATAAGAAGTATCTCTCAGGGGGTATTTCTGTAACGTCCAGATTAGAGCAGTTTGACAGGCTCTAGGACAGATCAGGGAGGTGTGTAATGAAAGAATTAGTAGAAGTAATTGCAAAATCTCTTGTTGAAAATCCGGACGAAGTAGTCGTTACCGAAACAGAAAAGGATGACGCAGTTGTCATTGAGCTGAAGGTAGGACCATCTGATATGGGTAAGGTGATCGGACGCCAGGGCAGAATCGCCAAGGCAATCCGTACCGTAGTAAAAGCGGCTTCTTCCAAAAGCAGCAAAAAAGTGATTGTAGATATTCTGCAATGATAAGCAAGATATAATGGTGCAGGGGCTGTGGAAACATGGCTCCTGTTTTTACATTGGAAGTCTGTTACAGCGATTAAGAAGAACTGGCTTTCCATTATTCAGTTATGCAGAGGAGTTTTGAATGGAAGATTTATTAAAGGTTGGAGTAATTACAACCACTCATGGCGTAAGAGGGGAAGTGAAGGTATTTCCTACCACTGATCCGGAGCGCTTCCTGGATCTTGAATATGTGCTTCTGGATGCCGGCAGAGAGATGAAGAAGCTGGAAATCCGGAATGTGAAATTTTTTAAGAATCTTGTGATCCTGAAATTTAACGGGATCGATAACATAAATGATATTGAAATGTACAAAGGCAGAGACCTGTGGGTTCCCCGTGAGGAAGCCCAGGAACTGGATGAGGACGAATATTACATTGGTGATCTGATCGGCATGGAAGTGGTTCTGGAGGACAATACCCATTTCGGAACCTTGAAGGATGTTATGGAGACTGGCGCTAATGATGTTTACGTAGTAGAACTTCCGGACCATCAGGAAGTACTTCTTCCGGCAATCAAGGAGTGTATCCTTGACGTGGATCTGGAGGAAAATGTGATGACAGTACATTTGATGAAAGGACTTTTATAAATGAATTTCCATGTTTTGACCCTTTTTCCGGAAATGATCCAGAACGGGATGAACACCAGTATCACAGGCCGTGCCATTAGTGCAGGGATCCTTTCTGTGGAAGCGGTGAACATTCGGGATTATGCTTTTAACAAGCATCAGAAGGTGGACGACTACACATATGGCGGCGGAGCTGGAATGCTGATGCAGGCAGAGCCGGTTTACCTGGCCTATGAGGCCATTGCAAAGAAAGCCGGGAAACGCCCAAGAGTGGTTTATCTGACTCCCCAGGGACAGGTGTTTAACCAGCAGATGGCCCGGGATATGGCAAAAGAGGAGGACCTTGTTTTCCTCTGCGGTCATTATGAGGGAATCGATGAGAGAGTTCTGGAAGAGATCGTGACGGATTATGTGTCCATCGGAGATTATGTGCTCACAGGCGGCGAGCTTCCGGCCATGGTTATGATGGATTCCATTTCCCGTATGGTTCCGGGGGTGCTCAGCAACCAGGAATCCGGTGAGACAGAGTCCTTCGCAGGAAATCTTCTGGAATATCCCCAGTACAGTCGCCCGGAAGAGTGGCATGGGAAAAAGGTTCCGGAGGTTCTCATGTCCGGTCATCATGCAAATATAGAGAAGTGGCGAAGAGAGCAGTCCATTATCCGTACTGCAAAAAGGCGCCCGGATCTGCTGAAAAAGGCAGACCTGACCAACAAAGAATGGAATTTTGTGCGGCAGCTGAAAAAGCAGTGGAAAGAGGAGGAATCCAAAGATGAGAACATCTGATTTTTACTATGAGCTCCCCCAGGAGCTGATTGCCCAGGATCCGCTGGAGGACAGAAGTGCTTCCAGGCTTATGCATCTTTCAATGGCAGATGGAAGCATTGAGCATCGCCATTTCAGGGATATACTGGACTATCTGAATAAAGGAGATACTTTGGTGATCAATGATACCAAGGTAATTCCGGCAAGACTTTACGGCCATAAGGAAGAGACTGGTGCCGTGATCGAGATCCTTCTTCTGAAAAGAAGGGAGAACGATATCTGGGAGTGTCTGGTGAAGCCTGGCAAAAAGGCCCGTCCAGGTGCGAAGATCACATTTGGTGACGGCATTTTGAAGGGTGAGATCATTGATGTGGTTGACGAGGGCAACCGCCTGATCCAGTTCCATTATGAAGGGATTTTTGAGGAGATTCTGGATCAGCTTGGCGAGATGCCGCTGCCTCCTTATATCACCCACAAATTAAAGGATAAGAACCGTTATCAGACTGTTTACGCCAAGCATGAGGGTTCTGCGGCAGCGCCTACAGCGGGACTGCATTTCACCAAAGAACTGCTGGAGCAGGTGAAGGCAAAAGGGGTAAATATTGCCCATGTTACCCTTCACGTAGGTCTTGGAACCTTCCGCCCGGTTAAGGTGGATGATGTGGAGCAGCATCACATGCATTCTGAATTCTACATTGTAGATGAGGACCAGGCGAAGCTGATCAACGACACCAAGAAAAACGGCGGCCGCGTGATCGCAGTTGGAACTACCAGCTGCCGTACACTGGAATCTGCCACGGGAGAGGATGGAATCTTGAAGGCTGGAAGCGGCTGGACTGAGATTTTCATTTATCCAGGCTACAAATTTAAGATGATCGATGGCCTGATCACCAATTTCCACCTGCCGGAATCCACCCTGGTTATGCTGGTATCTGCCCTGGCTGGGAAAGAGAATATTATGCACGCCTATGAAGTGGCGGTGCAGGAGAAATATCGGTTCTTCTCATTTGGAGATGCGATGCTGATACTTTAAAAAAATATAATTTTTTATAGGTAGACAAAAAACGGTTCTTAAAGTATAATTTATATGTTACCGCCTCCTAGACAGGTAAGGAAGGGAGGTGTTACATATGGAAATATTTTGGTCGTTTGTTGCTGCCGTTGCGGCTGGTGTAGTGTGTCACTATATCATCAAATGGTTAGACGGTGATAAGTAGTCGGTAACTAGCCTGTGGATTAAGCCACCACTCCAAAACGGAATAAGACCCCAGAGCTGCAACTCTGGGGTCTTTTGCTGTTACATATGGCTTTTGGTCTTTGTTGTTTAGCTATATTATAGCATACGTAGTTTATATTTTCAATATGTATTTTCCGTATCAATCCAGGAGCTTCTTTCCTGGATTTTTTCCATGATTCGGGTTTTCTCGTCGCCTTCTGCGGGGGTGGGCTGGTAGTTGTTGTAGCCGGAGGCAGAGGAGATGGAGCAGGGGATGATGTTGGTTACGTTGTCATCCTGGACGCCATCGTTTGTGATGGTGAAGGTCTGCTGGAAGATCATGGTGTCCATGTCGCTTGGGGAGGAGTTGCCGCCGAAGCAGAAGTTTCCAAGGCTGTACACAATGTTTTTGCCCTTGTATTCTTCGATTCCCTGAAGCACATGAGGGTGATGACCGCATACCAGGTCGGCTCCAAGGTCGATGGCAAGCCTGCCAAGAGTGGTCTGGTTGGAATCCGGGACGGTTTCCTTTTCATTTCCCCAGTGGAAAATGACAATGACCAGTTCGGCACCCTCGTCTTTTACCTTGTTAATGTTGTCCTCCAACTGCTGCTTGCGCTCCAGATGGTCGTTCAGCTCATAAATTCCTACAAGACCGACTTTCACTCCTTTTACGTCCATGACAGCGGTTTCATCATAGCCAAAGTGAACAATTCCTTCGGCGTCCAGCGCGTCCATGGTGTCCTGGAAGCTCTGCTCGCCGTAATCGTGGCTGTGGTTGTTGGCTGTATTTACCGCTTCCACAGAACTGCAGGAGTAAATTCCGGCAAAGGAAGCAGGGGCTTTGAATGCGAAGGTTTTGTCCTCACGGTCATAGCTTTCGGTGAAAGTACCTTCGTTGTTGGCAATGGTCAGGTCATCTGCCTCGAAAATGCTTTTTACATTCTGGAAAAAGTATTCTTTTCCGTAGCTTTCGAAATACGCGTTCAGGCTGGTATCATAATCGAAATTTTCATCTGTGCCAAGGGTGCAGTCACCAACCACACTGACGGTGAGAGTGACTGGGGTGTCGTGGGAGGCTTTGGCCGTTCCAGCTGCGGAATCTGAATTCTCGCTTTCTCCGTTCGCGGAAGTTTCGTTATCAGCAGTACTCGAAGCGGCAGCTTGGGTATCGGAAGCGGTGTCCGCGTTTGCAGCAGATTCGTTTTTGACATTGGAAGAATCAGCGGTCTTAGCCTGTCTGGACATGCAGCCGCGCAGGATCAGAACGATCACGACCAGCAGAAGGACGCCGCCGACAGCGGTATAGATTCGTCTCAGCTGTCTCTGGCGCTGACGGTAATATCTGGATTTTTTGTATAAATTTTTTTTCTTTTGCATACTTTTATCCTTATCTGGTATTGGGTGTAAAAGGGGCGCTGTATAGTCAGCAGGGCAAAAATCCAGAGGTTTCTGTAAAATAG
>CAVJRB010000290.1:0-1893 GCA_963651655.1 bacterium
CCGAAATTCACCGTTGTCTGTACCAGCACACCTGGGGGAAAGCGTCCGCCTTGATTAACTAATCCACCCTTTAGCGCAACATTAAAGCTGCCTTCAATAAATATCCCCCACCTGTTTGAAACACCCCAAACCTGGACATACTTACTTTAAAGATAAAAATAGACAATATTTTTACAAAATAAAAAGGCATTTTCTATGTTTCACGTGAAACATTATGTGGCATGATAATTTTAAAAGTGTTATAATAGCAATAGTTCTATGATAGAATTGCTGAACCTATGAAGTGTGAAGCAATTCGAAAATCTTATGAAAGGGAGGGTTGATATTGGGCAGAACGATTGCAGTTGCAAATCAGAAAGGCGGCGTTGGTAAATCAACAACAGCGATTAACCTTTCAGCATGCCTTGCAGAACAGGGAAAGAAAGTTCTGACGATTGACATGGATCCTCAGGGAAATACTACCAGTGGATTAGGTGTTGACAAAAATGCAGTAGAAGATACCTTATATGAACTTCTGGTAGGACAGTCAGATGTTGAGACAACAATTGTAAAAGATGTAGTAGAAAATGTGGATTTAATACCGTCTAATGTGAATCTGTCTGGAGCAGAAATTGAGTTGGTCGGTATCGATAATAAAGAATACATATTGAAAGAGATTACAGATAAAGTAAAGGACAATTACGATTATATTATTATTGATTGTCCTCCGTCTCTCAATATGCTCACCATTAATGCACTTACAGCAGCCACATCCGTACTGGTTCCAATCCAGTGCGAGTATTACGCATTGGAAGGTTTGTCACAGCTGATACATACAATTGATCTGGTCAAAGACAGACTGAACAACAACCTGGAAATCGAAGGCGTTGTATTCACTATGTATGATGCGCGCACCAACCTGTCACTGCAGGTAGTAGAGAATGTTAAGGAAAATCTGCAGCAGAATATTTACAAGACAATTATCCCCAGAAATGTCAGACTGGCAGAAGCTCCAAGCTATGGACAGCCGATCACGATTTACGATCCCAGATCCACCGGAGCAGAAAGCTATCGCCTTCTTGCAGAAGAAGTGATAAACAGGGAGGTTGAATAATGGCAGTCAAGAAGAAAGGACTTGGAAGAGGATTGGATGCTCTTTTCCCTGAGAAACCAGTGGAGAAGAAACCAGTGCCAAAGCCCATTACAAAAGAAGTAAATCCAAAGCAGGAGGCTGAGAGTGCAAAAACTACAGTCTCTGCTTCAGACAAAAAAGAAATGACTGCAGACGCGCCGACAGAAGTAAAGAAAACAGAAATGCTTGTGAAAATCTCAAAAGTAGAGCCGAACAGAACTCAGCCAAGAAAACAGTTCGACGAGGATGCTCTGGTAGAATTATCAGAGTCCATTAAACAGTTCGGTATTTTACAGCCTCTTCTGGTATCTGACAAAGGCGACTACTACGAGATCATTGCAGGCGAGAGAAGATGGCGAGCTGCCAAGCTGGCTGGCTTGAAAGAAGTTCCGGTTATTATCAAAGAGTTTAACGACCAGCAGGTTGTAGAGATTTCCCTGATTGAGAATATTCAGCGGGAAGACTTAAACCCGATTGAGGAGGCAATGGCTTACAAACGCCTGATCAATGAGTTTAAACTGAAACAGGACAGTATTGCAGAGCGAGTTTCCAAGAGCAGAACTGCAGTAACCAATTCCCTTCGTCTTCTGAAGCTGGACGAAAGAGTTCAGCAGATGCTCATTGACGAGATGATCTCAGCAGGACATGCCCGCGCTATTCTTGCTATTCCTGACAAGGACAAACAGGCAAGTGTGGCAATGAAGGTTTTCGACGAGAAGTTAAGTGTTCGCGAAACAGAGAAACTTGTGAAACATATTGTTGAGCCGCCTAAGAAAAAAGCG
>CAVJRB010000290.1:1903-3768 GCA_963651655.1 bacterium
AGCGGAAAAGCAGGTAAACACTGCAGAAGATGCAATATACGAAAGCCTTGAGGAGAAAATGAAGGGAATTGTAGGAACCCGGGTTTTCATCCACAGAAAGAAGAACAACAAAGGTAAAATTGAAATTGAATATTATTCCAGAGACGAACTGGAAAGAATCATTGAATTATTTGAATCAATAAGATAAGGAGTGTGCATGAGCAGTATTTTTGACAGCCTGGGAATTGACCCTGGCATCATTATTATTTTACTGTTGATTCTGACAATCGTTCTGGCTGTAAATGTATTCAGCAGCAAGATGCGGATCAGCCGCCTGGAACGTAAATACAAAGTGTTCATGAAAGGCAGTGACGCACAATCTCTTGAAAAAGTATTTGTACGTAAATTTGCCCAGATTGATCGCCTTTACGAAGCGAAAGAAGATCATGAACATGACATCAATCTGATCAAGCACCATCTGGAAACTATGTTCAGTAAGTATGGGGTTGAGAAGTATGATGCGTTTGATGACGTTGGAGGTAAACTGAGCTTTGCGCTTGCACTTTTGGATCAGGATAATTCAGGTGTTATTCTGAATGCGGTGCACAGCCGGGACAACTGCTTCCTTTATCTGAAAGAAATCGTAAAGGGAGAGTCCTATGTGATGCTGAGCCAGGAAGAACTGGAAGCTTTACGAAAAGCTGTTAATTTCGGTCTGGAAAATATTGAGAAAGATGAATAAGGTTTTCTACAGAAGTTTTCCTATATAACAGAGATTGAAGCAGCAATAAGAAATCAGCAAAAAATAATAAACAGGCATGTCGCCCGCCGGCGGTATTGTCTATATAATTCACAAATAAAAGAAATGAAAAATAACAGATACGAAAAACGTATCAGTACAGGAGGAAGACATGTTAGACATTAAATTTGTGAGAGAGAATCCGGAAGTGGTAAAGCAGAACATCCGAAACAAATTCCAGGACAGCAAACTGGAACTGGTTGACAAGGTTCTGGAACTGGACAAAGAGAACCGTGAGATCAAACAGGAAGTTGAGGCACTCCGTGCAGAGAGAAATAAAATTTCCAAACAGATCGGTGCTCTTATGGGTCAGGGCAAGAGAGAAGAGGCTGAGGAAGTTAAGAAACAGGTTGCTGCTTCCGGCGAGCGTATCGAGGAACTTTCCAAGAGAGAGAAAGAAGTAGAAGAAGAGCTTCTGAAAGATATGATGGTAATCCCGAACATCATTGATCCATCTGTACCGATTGGTAAAGATGACAGCGAGAACGTAGAAATTGAGAAATTCGGTGAGCCAGTTGTTCCGGACTTCGAAGTTCCATATCATACAGAGATTATGGAAGCTTTTGACGGAATCGACCTTGACAGCGCAAGACGTGTTGCTGGTAACGGATTCTACTATCTGATGGGCGATATTGCAAGACTTCATTCCGCAGTTATCGCATATGCCCGTGATTTCATGATCAACAGAGGCTTCACATACTGCGTACCGCCTTTCATGATCAGAAGCAACGTTGTTACTGGCGTTATGAGCTTTGCTGAGATGGATGCCATGATGTACAAGATTGAGGGCGAAGACCTTTACCTGATCGGAACCAGCGAGCATTCCATGATTGGTAAATTTATCGACCAGATCATTCCGGAAGAAGAGCTTCCGAAAACCCTTACAAGCTATTCTCCATGCTTCCGTAAAGAGAAAGGTGCTCACGGACTTGAGGAGAGAGGTGTATACCGTATCCATCAGTTCGAGAAACAGGAGATGATCGTTGTCTGCAAACCGGAGGAGAGCAAAATGTGGTTTGATAAACTGTGGCAGAACACAGTAGACCTGTTCCGTTCTCTTGATATTCCGGTTCGTACACTTGAGTGC
>CAVJRB010000291.1:0-15628 GCA_963651655.1 bacterium
CCTGCAGAAATATTGTCAGGATTATTTACCGGACAAAGCAATACCTTAAAAGAGAATGCCCCTTTGATTTATGTCGGCATGTTTGTTCTGATTTTAGATATCCTGTTTTTCATAAATAAGAAAATTTCTTTCCGAAAAAAAGCTGTTTACTCTGCTGTCATCCTGATCTTCTTTATTAGTTTTGAAAACAGTTTTATCAATCAGATCTGGCATGGTCTGAGTAAAAATCATTGGTTTAACTACAGATATTCCTTCCTGCTCAGTTTTGTTCTTTTACTTATTGCATGCGAAACATGCGAAGTATTAAAAGAAAAACTGCCTCCAAAAGAAGACCTGTTGAAGGCATCCCTGATTCTTGGAGTGATTCTGGCATTTGTGATCCAGAATGCTTCTGACAAAATAAATATCCTGGGAATTTCTCTGGATATTCTTTTGGTCCTGATATTTATAACAGCATTCTCTCTGAAGAATCCACGGGTAAGAAAAGCTGCGGCAGTTATTTTATCATGGGGTGTGGTAGTTTCTCTGGCATGCAACGGATATTTTTACCTGAAAGATATCCGCATGCAGTCCTGCAATACATACGGAACCAATAAAGCCATGATGGAAAACGCCACAGAAGCAATCAATGATGATTCCTTCTACCGCATGGATAAAAGCTTTTCCCTTGGACGCTGTGATGCCAATTTATTCGATTATAACGGCGTCTCAAACTATGCCTCTACGGAAAATGTGGAAAATTTAAAATTCCTGAAAAAATTAGGTGTCAGACATAAGTGGATGTGGGCAAAATATACCACCAATACCCCGCTTGCAACAGAAGCCTTATTAGGCTTTAAATATGTTGTAACGAACAGGGAAAATGCAAAGGGATATGAAGCAATCGGAGAAGGGGATGGTATGGTATATTACAGGAACCAATATGCATTGCCTGTATTGTTCCCTGTAAATGGTTTCGAAAATTTTGATCTGGATAATCTGAATGATTTCGAATTGCTGAATCAAATCTGGAAATCCATAAATGGATCAAAAGATAACGTATTTCATCCCAGCACGGTTGTCAATACCTCCCACGATGGTGTGAACCAGTTAACTGTCACAGTAGAAAACACAGGGTCTTTATATTTGTTGATTCCATCAAGAGCCTGCTATAATTCCTTTAAAGTGACTGGTGCCGGAAGGGAAAGGGAAATCCGTTATGATGACGCCTCTGAAGTATATTATATTGGAGAATTTGACCGTGGAGAATCTTTAGACATTTCCTTTGACGCAAAGGATGGAAATTTTGACCTGGACAGCATTTCCTGCTATACAGAAAATAAAGATATCATCTACCAGAATTCACAGCTCGTGAACCAGCAGAATCTTTCAATAGAAGAAAAAAGCAGTTCCCATCTGGTAATGTCCTATTCTGGTAAAAGCAGCAGCATTGCAACCACGATTCCTTATGATGAGGGATGGACCGTTTATGATAATGGAAAGAAACTGACCATCGAAAAGAACTGGAACAACTTTTTAGCCTTCCAGTTAGATGACGCAGATGAGCATAATATAGAACTGGTTTACAAACCGACCGGATTCGGTATTGGAAGTAAAATAACCGTTTTCTCTATTGTACTGCTGATCTTATTTGAGATTCTGAACTCGAACACCGTAAAAAGCAGACTTAAGAAAAAGCGTGCATAATGTCATGAGCATGAAAAAAAGCGGCCCAGCATAAAGCTGGCCGCTTTTTTTCATGCAAAGAAATTACTCTGCGAAAATTCTTTCTTTCGCGCTCTCCACGTCGGAAGCCTCAGTCAGTTCCCTGAAGCTCTGTGGGTTTGCGTCTTCGTTGAACTGGCGGATTACCTGCATCAGGTCATCGCAACTGTAGGCGTTTTCGTAGATGCCGGTGGCATAGCCGTACAGTTCGATGTATTCGTCCTCTGTTTTCGCTGTCCAGAGGTTCTGGTACAGGCGTACAGCCTCACCGTCTTCCTCTACTGCGTCCGGATTTCCGGTGATCGCATTGTAGATCATGGCAAATGCCGGTCCTGCCATGGAAGCGTACTTTCCGCGAACATAGTCGATTGGTGTATTTCCAAAGGAATCCTTCTCCTGGAACACTTCGAAGTTCTGCTCAGAAAAGCTGTCGATAGCACCAACCATAATGTTGCTGTTCTGCTCTTTTTCCTTATCAGAAATTTTGTCCAGATAAGTCGCTGCATGGAAGGCACTCATAAGAGTATCGCAGTCCCCTTCTGCAAATGCTGTTTCCAGATTTGCAAGGCCGTCTCCGTCCATCTCTGTATATCCAGGGCAGATGGTCACATGAATGTTTCCGTCCTGATCAGAAAGCTGGGTTACTGCCTCTGTCTTTGAAAGCTCTTCTGCCTCCTGGTCAAGCACAAGGCCTGCCTTCTCTTCCAGAGTGTTCAGCATTCCCCAGGTTCTTACCTGATGAAGGCGGTTGCCGGAAGCTGCACCGCCGGACATGATCACAATGTTCTTTGCCCCTTTGTCCAGGAAAAACTCTGCCATGTCGCAGCCAGCCTGATAAACGGTTTCCAGATCCGGACCTACACTTCCTATATACCATGGGTTGTCCTTGATCGCCTCATAGTTCTCATCGCTTACTGTATTGGAGCCAAGCGCGTAGTAGATTTCCTCTTCCTCGCAGGTTTTGATCACATCCTGAAGTCCGTCTGCATATCCGGCAAAGGAAATGATTCCCTCTGCGCCTTCAGCCTTGGCTTCTGTGATAAATGCTTTCTCCGCTTCAGAGTCTGCAACCTTTCCTGAGAAAATAAACTTTACAGGAAAACCTTCCTCAATATAATCACGGTAATAATCCGCAAACATTTCCATCTCTGCAGAATCTGGATCATACAGGATTACGCCGATGGTATGAACGTCACCCTCTGCGTAATTTCCGGTATCTGCAAGCACAGTGCTCTGAGTTCCAAATAAAAGTGCTGTACTCATCATCAGAGTGAGTATTTTTTTCATCATACTATTTTCCTCCCTCTGCCTGATTTTGCATGCTCTCTACATAGAAGCATGCCACTTCATGTCCCGGTGCAATTTCCTTAAGCTTGGGCATTTCCTTTTTGCACTGCTCGGTGCAATGCTCGCAGCGGTTCTGGAACGGACAGCCAACCGGTACATCAAGAGGGCTTGGAGCCTCGCTCTCGATACTCTCGATCTTCTTGGTTGGATCCATATGAACAGAGAACTGTGCGCCAACCAGTGCCTTGGTGTACGGATGTACAGCATGGCTGGAAACATCCTCCCCGGGAATGGTCTCCACAATATGTCCCAGATACATAACTGCGATCTGGTGTGCAAAGGAACGGATCAGCGCCAGGTCATGGCAGATAAAGATCATGCAGATGTTCTTTTCTTTCTGCAGGCGAACCAGAAGCTCGATCACAGATTCCTGCACGGAAACGTCCAGTGCAGAGGTTGCCTCATCGCAGACCAGAATCTCCGGTTCCAGGGAAAGAGCTCTGGCAATACTGATTCTCTGACGCTGTCCGCCGCTCATGTTGTGAGGATAACGGTCTACAAAATCCTCCGGAAGCTCAACCATGCGAAGAAGCTCTCTTGCCTTTGCATCCCGTTCGCTTCTTTTGATCTTTTTGTAATTCATCAGAGGCTCTGTGAGAATGTCGCCGATCTTCATCTTCGGGTTAAAGGATGCAAGGGGATCCTGGAAAACCATCTGAAGGTTCTGGCGGTTTTCCCAGGTCTCTTTCTTGGAAAGTCCTGTGATGTTTTTGCCATGATAGAGGATCTCGCCGCTGGTGGGCTGATCCAGGGAAATTACCATGCGGACAAATGTAGATTTACCGCATCCGCTCTCTCCTACGATTCCAAGAGTACGGTCCTTGTACATGGTCAGATTGATATCATTGCAGGCAGTTAAGGTTCTGCCGTGGGAAGCAGGGAACTGTTTCACAATATGCTTCGCCTGCATGACGATTTCATGATTCTCAGACATATCGTTTTCCCTCCATTTCCGGAACTGCTTCCAAAAGTTTCTTCGTATAATCACTGGTCGGGTTGTTCAGAACCTCTTCTCTGGTTCCGTGATCCACTACCTTTCCGTGATGCATCACGATCAGCTGGTCTGCCATATAAGCAGCCACGCCGATATTATGGGTTACGATAATGATTCCGGTTCCGAAATCATCCCGAAGCTCCATCATCTGACGGACGATCTGTGCCTGTGTGGTTACATCCAGGGCACTGGTAGGCTCATCTGCCAGAAGAAGTTCCGGATTAAATGTCATTGCCATCGCGATTCCAACACGCTGACGCATACCGCCGGACAGCTGATAAGGATAGCTGTTCATGATGTTCTCTGCATCCGGGAGACGCATTTTGGTAAGCATAGAAACAGCCTTGTCCCATGCTTCCTTCTTTGACATTGACTGGTGTGTACGAATATATTCTACATATTGGCTGCCGATCTTACGGATCGGATTCAGGGTTCCTCCGCAGTCCTGGAAGATCATGGACATTTTGCTGCCGCGGATCCTTCTCCAGTCGCTTTTGGAATTTTTCAGAAGGGATTCTCCATGGTAGAGAATATCGCCGCTGGTGACCCGGCCCGCTCCGGAAAGTGCTCCCAGAACGGCACGGATCACGGTAGTTTTTCCGCTTCCACTCTCTCCTACCACGCTGATGATCTCGCCCTTTTTCATGGAAAGGTTGAAATGTTCGATGGTAGGTGCCTGATTCCCATACTGTACAGCCAGATCTTTAATTTCCAGCATATAACAGACTCCTTTATTACTCAGCAATCTTCATGTCAGCAGTTACCCAGTAGTAATCCATTGGATACATTACAAGTCCTTCTACAGTAGATTTGGAAATAAGGAAGGTATTCTCATATCCGAAGAATACAGTTGCTGCATCATCCATGATTGCCTGCTGGATCTTCACGATCAGCTCTTTTCTTGCCTCTGTATCGATAGTTGCAGCCAGCTCATCCAGCCATGCATCTACATCCGGATTGGAATATCCTGCAGTGTTGTTTGCAGATGTGCTGTACCAGTTCTCACGAAGGTAGTTCTCCGGGTCGCCTGTGTTTGCAACCAGTACATTCCAGATCAGAAGGTCATACTGGGAGGAATCACGGCGGTCAAGAAGAGTCTCGTAGGATACACAGTCAAGCTTGATGTTGATTCCGATCTCTTTCAGGCTTGCCTGTGCTGCCTGAGCGTATACACCAAGCTCGGCACGGCTGTCATAGTATACGAAAGTAAGCTCTACCTTATTTCCGTCTGGATCTTCTACATATCCGTCACCGTCTACATCCTCATATCCGGCATCTGCAAGAACCTGCTTTGCTCCATCTGGATCGTAAGCGTTCTCATCGTTCAGTTCATCATATCCATAGTCCAGTGTTGGCGGTACCGGAGCTTTTCCTGGTGTTGCGCCGCCCTCAAGAAGAACGCTTGTATAAGTCTCTTTGTCAAGTCCGCGAAGAACAGCCTGACGAAGTGCAAGATCGCCAAGTGCTCCGTTCTGGTTCATAAATGCATAGGTAGAACGAAGGGACTCCAGAGACTGAATGTTGTAGTTGTCATTTCCTTCAAACTCAAAAACGTTCTCTGTCTTTAAGTTGTAAGCAACATCGATCTCACCGGACTGAAGTGCCATGGAACGTGTTGTCTGGTCTCCGATGATACGAAGAGTTACGCTGTCGTTGGGAACCTCGCCATCCCAGTAATACTCGTTGCGTACAACAACAGTATCTCCTGACGGGTCAAAGGACTGGAATGCATACGGACCTGTGCATACCGGACCTTCCATTGCGATGTTGGAGTTGTCAATGCTTGTGTCCATGATCAGGAAAAGCGGATCAGCCAGGCATCCTGCCATGTTTGCGTTTGCTCTGTTCAGGTTGAATGTGATGTTCTGTCCGTCAACCTCAATGCTGTCAATGTCAAAGAACTCCGGTACACGGTTTGACATTTCAATGGTACGTTCCAGGGATGCTTTTACAAGCTCTGGTGTCATATCGTTGCCGTTTGAGAATTTAACGCCCTCACGAATGGTAAATGTCCATGTTTTTCCATCTTCGCTGTTGGTCCACTCTGTTGCAAGGCATGGTACCATGTTTCCTTCTTCGTCAAACTTGGTAAGTCCCTGTCCAACGCCGTAACGGGAAATAACCCAGCTGAAGTACTGCTCTGTTGGCTCCAGTGTATCAGCAAAGCTTGTTACACCGATTGTCATGGTATTTCCATCTGCAAATACGGAAGCTGCCGGGATCATTGCCATTGCCATAAGTCCTGCCAGTGCTGCTGCACATACTTTTTTTGCGATTCTGTTTTTCATATACTTTTTCTCCTTTATCAGTCCTGTCTCGGATCCAGAATATCACGGATACTGTCACCAAGCATGTTAAAAATGATTACTACGATTACAATGGCGATACCCGGTGCGATCATCAGCCACGGTGCTTTTGCCATATAAGTTCTTCCTTCGTTCAGCATCAGTCCCCACTCCGGTGTCGGTGCTACTGCTCCGAATCCCAGGAAGGAAAGAGATGCAAGTTCAAGCATCATGGTACCCATATCTGCCGCTGCTGTTACTGTCATAGTTGTCAGCATGTTCGGGAGTATATGTTTCCATAAGATTTTCATTGTACTGGTTCCGTTTACAACGGCAGCTTCCACATACAGATTACGTTTTACTTTCAGGACCATACTTCTTGCCAGACGGGCATATTTTGTCCAGCTTACTGCTGTGATGGCGATAACTCCGTTTCTAAGGCTTGGTCCAAGCATACCTGCGATTGCGATTGCCAGGATCATTCCAGGGAAAGAGATCATCATATCTGCGATTCGCATGATCACCTGATCGATCCAGCCGCCGAAATATCCTGCAATAATTCCAAGCAGTGTACCTACCACAAAAATAGTTGCTACCAGGATCAGGGTGGACACCAGAGAAGTTCTGGTACCATAGATCACACGGGAGAGAATGTCTCGTCCCAGTTTGTCAGCGCCAAGAGGATATTCTGCACATGGAGCTTTCAGAGAATCTACCATCACTGCATCCAGAGGATCCTTTGGTGCGATCCAGGGAGCAAAAACAGCTACGCCTACAACTGCAAGGGCCAGAATAAAGAATACGGTAAACTGTTTATGAGCTAAGAAAAAATTCTGCTTTTTCACTTTACTTAACCTCCTTTATTCTTGGATCCAGATAGGTATAGGACAGATCAACGATAATATTGATCACCATATACATAATCGCGATCATCAGTACATAAGCCTGTACCATAGGGTAATCTCGACAGGCGATTGCCTTGATTGCCATGCTTCCCATTCCAGGCCAGTTGTAGATGATCTCAACAACTGCAGTTCCTCCAAGCAGAGAGCCAAGGGAAAGACCAAGAAGGGTAACGATTGGGAGCATTGCATTTGGGAGCACATGTCTCCAGAGGATCACGCTTTCCTTGATTCCTCTCATTCTTGCTCCGATTACATAATCCTGTCTTAATTCCTCCAGCACTGCGTTTCGCACTTGTCTGGTGTATTTCGCAGACATGGAAAGAGCCAGGGTTACGGACGGCAGGATCATGGTCTTGAAATCGGTAGTACCTCCGGCTACGTTGACCCAGCGAAGCTGTACTCCGAAGATGCTAAGAAGGATCAGACCAATCCAGAAGCTTGGAATGGATACCCCGAAAAAAGTGATTCCGCGGATGAGATAATCCGGCCACTTATTCTGATACACCGCGGAGAGGATTCCGCATGGTATGGAGAATAAGATCATCAAAAGAAGTGCAAACAACGACATCTGAAGGGTTGGCCAGAAGCATTTCATCAGTTTTTCAGTTACAGGAACTTTAAATGCATAAGAGGTTCCCATGTCTCCGGTCAGCACTCCTTTTACCCAGGAACCGTACTGTACCAGAAACGGTCGGTCAAGGCCCAGTTCATGTCTTGTCTGTTCCAGCAGTTCCGGTGTAGGCAGGTTACCACACTCTGTCAGCATGATTTCCGCCGGGTCACCTGGAGAAAGGTAGGTAAGTCCAAATGTAAAGAAACTTACACCGATCAGAACAATCAGAATCTGCAGAAGCCTTTTTCCAATTTGTTTTTTTGACATTTTCTCTCCTTCCTACATGTTGGAGGTTTTTCGCCGGATCTGATTCAATTTTCGCAAAAAATGGCAGGGGGAATGATACGCTTTCTGAAAAAAAGCGCAGAAAAAAACAACACCCGCAGAAATTACGGATGTCATTGCACAAAAAAACCATGCTTCCTATCTACCGTAAGAATCATATCAAATCATTTATAAGCAGGTCTCCTGACTTAAGATCCTCGCTCCAGAACCCCTTCCCAGACTGACAACTGTCAATCCAGTGGTATCATGTTCTGCAGCTCCCTATCACAGTGACGGGATCGTACCGGAATTACACCGGTTTCCCTTTTAATCCATGTGCAGGCATTTGCACAGGAACTTACAAAGGCTGGTTCAAAACCAACAAATGTTATCTAATTTTTTTCCTTTAACAGAATATACGAAGTTTGGACTCTTGTCCAGAAAAACTTTTTGATAAATTGTATTTTTTTTAAAACAAAAGGGGGACCCAATCGTTCCCCCAAATTGTCAGTTCAATGCATCCTCAACGCATTCTTCAATATCGTCAATAACAAGTTTCTGCGGAAATTCCAGATGTTTTCCAAATAATCTTGCAATAAAGCCAACCAGCAGAGCCGCGATAATGGTACCTTCACGGACACCGTTTAATTTTCCCCAGAAAACAAAGGAAAGGATTCCTGCGATCACGGTCATGGAAGAATCAAATATGATCTTTGTAGTTCCGAAATTGGTGTTCCAGGTCTGCACAACGGCGCGGACAAAGGATTCTCCCGGCAGCATAACAACATCTGCCAGCACTTCCAGATACACACCAAATCCAAGTACAATACAGCCTGCCAGAAGAGCAGCCAGCTTCATTACATAATTTCCGGGATTAACCCAGAAAAACAGGTACATGGTAAGGTCAATAAAATATCCAAACGCAATGGATACCGGGATCTGCAGGATATTTTCCATTTTAAAATTTTTTCTCAAAATCAGGATCTGCAGCAGGATCAGGAAAATACTGAAGATGATGGTGAAATTTCCAAGTGTGGGCGGAAATTTAAGACTTAGTACATAAGGAATAGATGAGATCGGTGAGGTTCCAAGGCTTGCCTTGGTCACGAGACTGACTCCCAGCGCGTTGATAAACAATCCTACCAGAAACAACAGATATCTTTTTAACTTATTCATTTCTTTCCCCCTGTAAATTTGCATATATTTTTCCATATACAGCCAGAAACTGCTGGAATTCTTCGGTCGAAACACCGGACAATGCCTTTTCTTCTATTTTGACAAAAGCCCTGGACACCAGCTGCTGTTTCTTCTTTCCCTCTTCTGTCATAAAGATATGAAAGCTGCGTCTGTTCCCGTTTAAAATCCGGCGCTCAATCAGCCCTTTCTCTTCCATCTTATTTAAAATGGTGGTAAGGGATCCGGCTTCCAGAAAGCAGGCTTTTGCGATTTCTTTCTGATTACTGCCGTCATGGTCTTTCAGGTAGTCAAGGATCTTGGGCTGCCCTATGGTAAGTCCGGTATCCTTAAGCTGTTCCAGCAAAGCTTTCTGGACAAGCATCTGATTGGCCATGATCAGGTAGTGTAAGGTATTCTCCATTGTTTGTTTCCTTTCTTCCGAATAGTTTTAATTCAAACATTTTGAATTATAACTATTTTAAATCGGGATGTCAAGGGAAAAACGAACAGGGACAAAGTTTTCGGTTTTGCCGGAAAGCTTTGTCCCTGTCAGTTTGTCAATGAATTGCTTCATATAATTTTTTTATTTTGTCGGCCAGCTGTTGAAGGATCTGGGCGCGGTGGGCGAAAATCCGAAGGGCCAGATCGCCGGTTGTCAGTCGGGTGACTCCGCCGTCGATTTCCGGTTCTTCGTCAAGAAGCTGCCAGATTTTTTCCTGCAGGTCCAGATTACTTTCTTTATCCGCACTTTCCTGTCCAGTGTAATGTTCTGACAGAAAAAGATTTGCCATATGGGTGTAGCCTTCGTACATTCCAATGCCTTCCATGGGCATTTTTTCCGATTCGTAGCAGGTATTGTCACGGTAGATCAGCTTTTCCCCTCTGTAGATCCGTACCCTGGAGGAAAATCTCCGGTACTGGAAACGCTCTTCATGGGCGTTTCTGCCGCAGGAAATGACCTCAAGCAAAAACAGCCGGGAAGTTTTGTCCGCCAGATGGATGGTCATATTGCTGTCAAATGCAGATCCAGCAAAGGGAATGACAGGCTGGGGGTAATAATACAGAACTGCGTTTGGCTCCACCTGAATCTCGATGGTACGAAAAGCAGAGCCCTCGTCCATTTTGTGGATTTTCTCAAAGGACTGGGACAAAACCTCCAGGTCTGCCCCTTCCTTCACATGGTAGGAAAATTCCTGGGAATCTCCTGCCATAATTCCCGCAGAAGCGCAAAGAGGCATGATCTGAATTCCGCCGTTTTCTTTCTCAAAGGGCACCATGATCTTGTAAGGAGCGGTAAAGGACAGATCTTCCAGAATGGTTTTGCCGTCCCTAACTGCGGCACATGCCTGAATGCGGGAAACTTTTCCGAATTTATTATCCATACCTTTACATTCCTTCTAACAGTACATTTTTTTTGATCCACTCCACTACTTTGTCCACATTTTCATCTCCGCGGATATTGGTAAACTGGAAAGGTCTGTCACCGCGCATTTTTCTGGAATCTCTTTCCATGACCTCCAGGCTTGCGCCAACATAAGGGGCAAGGTCGATTTTGTTGATCACAAGAAGGTCGGAACGGGTAATTCCAGGGCCTCCTTTTCTTGGAATCTTATCCCCTTCTGCCACGTCGATGACAAAAATAGTGGCATCCACCAGTTCCGGGCTGAAGGTTGCGGAAAGGTTGTCTCCGCCGCTTTCTATGAAAAGAAGTTCAATGTCCGGGAAGCGTTCCATCATCTCATCCACTGCCTCAAGATTCATGGATGCATCCTCGCGGATCGCGGTGTGGGGGCAGCCGCCTGTCTCTACGCCAATGATGCGCTCTACCGGAAGGACGCTGTTTTTGGCAAGAAACTGGGCGTCTTCCTTTGTATAAATATCGTTTGTGATCACACCAATGCTGTAGTCTTTTGCCATCTTTCTTGACAAAGCCTCAATAAGTGCTGTTTTTCCGGAACCAACTGGTCCCGCAACTCCGATTTTTACATATGACATCTCGATTTCCTCTTTTCTTTTTATGACATGTATAGCCTGGAATACAGTTTTTCGTGCTGGATTCCCCGGACATCAAAGCCTGGTGCAGAAAGACATAAATCGTCTTTGCTTCTGTGCATCACCTCTTCCAGGATCTCTCCAAATTCCTCATAGCAGCCGCTTAAAAGCTGCTGTCCCGCGGTCTGGCTTAAGGGGATTGTCTTCACGCAATTGGTCACGATTGCAGAGGTCTGGGCATAAAGATAATGAGCCAGAGCTTCCTTTAAGGGAATCTCCATCCGAGCACAGAAAACGCCGTAAATGCAGCAGTGATTCACCGCTTTTCCCTTTCTTGCGTCTAGGTATTCCCGGAAAATCCCGTTTTCGCTGATGGAAAGTCCCAGCTTTTCTATGGTTTTGGCAAAACGGGAGCCCATCTTTCTTGCAGCCTCTCTCTGCTCCATGGGAATCCTGGAAGCCTCCAGAATTTCTTCCAGCTCCAAAAGCTCTGACAGGTCGTTTCTCCTGGCGGCTTCATAGGCAAGCCGGGCTCCCAGAAGTTCTGTATATGCAAGATTCCATTTTATTTTGTGGGTAATATACTCTCTTGCCGTGTCTATATCATGGACAATTCCCCGCTGAATATAGGTTTCCAGTCCCTGGGAATGGGAGTAGCCGCCGATGGGAAACAGGGCATCATTTACCTGCAGAAGATAAAACTGTTTTTCTGACATAAAGAACCTCCGTAATTGCAATTTTTTGAATGCATTTTAGAGCCTTTTTCAAACACGCTCTAGTGATGATGGTTGTGAATGCTTGCAGAAATCCGCTTGTCAAAATCAAGCTTTCGCACCTCTTTTTCTGCCTTAACACCGTGAATTTTCTGGAGCATAACAAGCATTGGCTCATTATAAATGGTAATAAAAGTATCGTCCTCTCCCCAGAAAAGAGGTGCATGCCGGTTGCCGATCTCATAGCATACTTTGGCTGCCATTTTCTCATGGCCAGGTGCCAGGGATACACGGATCACTTCGCATGGCGGGGTATTTACCGCAACTATTTTTTCATCATCCTCGTAGATCACATCATCCTGATACAGCCCCCGGGAAAGAATGGAATCGTCCATGCGGATGCCGATTTCCGTCCCTTTGTCCGTTGTTTTTTTATGTATTTTCTTAAAAGCTTCGTGCCATTCGATGTCTACATATTCCACAGTTTTTCCTTCTGTATCAAAGTCATGAAGCTTTCCCCAAACCTGCTCACAAAGCATTTTTTCTGACCTCCAACTTGCAGTTTTTCTTTTTTACCAGATCTGAAGCAGCATCATAACACCGGGGATCCAGGCGGTTACAATGCCCTCAAAGACCTGAAGATATGGAACAAATTTTCCCAGCTTTTTCCCGCAGATATCCTCTACAAAAGCAGTTCCCCACAGAATAGCCCACAAATACCAGATTCCTGCCCAGCGGATATCTGCTGTGATTCCCAGTGCAGTACTTCCGGTAAAGCCTTCAATGGTTCCGAAGATCACAGCATTGACTGCCACGAAGGTGGAAAACCATGCAAAGGGAATGGGGCTTGCTTTTAAGAACTTGCTTAATGCAACAAACAGATAGGTAAAGCAGAACAATAAGCCGGTTCCTGCCGCGTAATAATTTCCCTGTACCAGGTTCACAAAGTTAATAAAAAGGGAAAGGCCGCCAGTGAAAATATTCATGATGGCAGTGGATTTTCCATCTACATGGTATAAGGTACACATACCATTGTTGATCAGTACGATTCCTACAAACAAAAGGCAAACACCTAACATAAAATCTCTCCTCTTCTTAAAACAGGCTGTAAAGCTGGGTCAGCGGAAGCTTCTCGGCTGGTTTGGAAGTGATCTCCTCCCCGTCAACCGTTACCTTATAGGTCTCCGGATCAACTGTTAATTCCGGTGTTCTGTCGTTGAATACCATATCCTTTTTGCTGATATTTCTGCAGCCCTTTACAGGTACTACAGTCTTTTCCAGACCATATTTTTCTTTTATATTTTCATCCATGGCAGCCTGGGATACAAAGGTCAGGCATGCTTCGTTTTTCGCCTTTCCGTGGGCTGCGAACATTGGCTGATAGCATACCGGCTGGGTGGTTGGGATGGAGGCATTTGCATCTCCCATCTTGGAGGCAATGATCATGCCGCCTTTGATGATCATGTCCGGTTTTGCCCCGAAAAATGCAGGATTCCACAGAACCAGGTCTGCGAATTTTCCAGTTTCCACAGAGCCTACATACTGGGAAATACCGTGGGTGATGGCCGGGTTGATGGTGTATTTGGAGATGTAGCGTTTTACACGGAAGTTATCATTATCATGGCCTGCATCTTCCGGAAGTGCGCCTCTTTCGTCTTTCATTTTGCTTGCAGTCTGCCAGGTACGTGTGATGACCTCGCCTACACGTCCCATTGCCTGGGAATCAGAGCTCATCATGCTAAAAATTCCCATGTCGTGAAGAACATCCTCTGCCGCGATGGTCTCCGGGCGGATTCGGGAATCTGCAAATGCCACATCCTCCGGAATTCTCTTGTCCAGGTGATGGCAAACCATCAGCATGTCCAGATGCTCATCCAGGGTGTTTACAGTGTATGGCATTGTGGGGTTCGTGGAGGATGGAAGCACATTTGGCGCTGCTGCCGCGCGGATGATATCCGGTGCATGGCCGCCGCCTGCTCCTTCTGTATGATAGGTATGGATGGTTCTTCCGCCGATGGCTGCCAGGGTGTCTTCTACGCATCCGCCCTCATTCAGAGTGTCTGTGTGGATTGCCACCTGCACATCATATTCATCTGCCACATTCAGGCAGTGGTTGATAACTGCCGGTGTCGCGCCCCAGTCCTCATGTATTTTCAGTCCCATTGCCCCGGCTTTTACCTGCTCGATGAGAGGAGCTTCATCGGAGCAGTTGCCTTTGCCAAGGAAGCCAAGGTTCATAGGATACTCTTCTGCTGCTTTTAACATCATTCTTAAGTTCCATGGTCCCGGGGTACAGGTGGTGGCGTTTGTGCCGTCTGCCGGGCCTGTTCCTCCGCCAATCATGGTGGTTACGCCGCTGTACAGTGCGCAGTCGATCTGCTGAGGGCTGATGAAATGAATGTGGGTGTCAATTCCCCCTGCTGTTACGATCATTCCCTCTCCTGCAAGCGCTTCTGTAGATGCGCCCACTGTCATTCCAGGTGTTACACCGTCCATAATGTCCGGGTTTCCTGCCTTTCCGATTCCTGCGATTTTGCCGTCTTTGATTCCAATGTCAGCTTTGACGATTCCGGTGGAATCCACGATCAGGGCATTGGTGATGACAAGGTCAAGATCACCGTCCTTGCTGCAGGTTTTTACAGATTGTCCCATGCCGTCGCGGATGCTTTTGCCGCCGCCGAATTTTACTTCATCGCCATAGGTGGTATAATCTTTTTCTACTTCGATCACAAGGCTTGTGTCAGCCAGACGTACTTTATCTCCTGTAGTCGGGCCATACATTGCTGCATATTTGCTTCCGGAAATTTTTGTACTCATTGTTGTCCCTCCTTACAGAAATCCTTTTAATTTTGCATTTTCCACAGATGCTGCTTTGGTATCCTCTGTTGCCTGGGCGCGGGTGAGATCATTTAAGCCGAATACTCTTTTTCTGCCGCCCATTTCGGTAAGCTGGACTTCTTTTTCTTCTCCAGGCTCAAATCTTACAGAGGTACCGGAAGGGATGTCCAGATGATAGCCGTAGGCTTTTTCCCGGTCAAAGGAAAGGCATTTGTTTACTTCAAAGAAATGAAAATGGGAACCAACCTGAACCGGTCTGTCGCCTTTGTTTGCCACTGTTACTGTCACTGTTTTTTTGCCTTCGTTAAGTGTAATCTCACGATTCCCAGCCATAATTTCACCGATTTTCATGCTGATCTTCCTCCTTACTGAATTGGGTTGTGTACGGTTACAAGCTTGGTTCCGTCCGGGAATGTAGCTTCTACCTGGACTTCACCGATCATGTCGGCTACGCCGTCCATTACATCGTCTTTTGTAAGAATTTTGGTTCCAAGCTGCATCAGCTCTACCACTGTTTTTCCATCTCTTGCAAGCTCCAGAAGTTCAGAACTGATGTACGCAAGCGCCTCCACATAATTCAGCTTCAGACCTCTGTCCTTTCTCTCTTTGGCAAGATTTCCTGCCATATGAAGCATTAATTTTTCCTGTTCCTTTGGATTCAGTCTCATGATGTTCCTCCTCTCGATCCGTGTGGAAAATTCTGATATAAAGATTTTCGCAGCAAAAAAAGAGCAGACGATGGGATCTTTCAGACCCCTTTGTCTGCTCTTTGTACGAAAATTTATATGCGGTATTAT
>CAVJRB010000292.1:0-2517 GCA_963651655.1 bacterium
GAGTATGTTCCCGCAGACGCAGACATCTATGTGCGCCACCAGCTTCCCTACTACCAGGAATTTTCCCTTTCCTACAAAAGAAAAATTGCAAGCGGCAAGCCCCAAACCAGCTGGTATTTTCACCTGGGAAATTGGATCATTGGGGCTGGCAGCGCGTCCTGGGAGCAGCACATCACCTCCGTAGAGGAAATCCCCTGGCAGATCACCGAAAATTTTGCCCTCCCCATTTCCCTGGGAAAAATCACCCGCACGCCTTACCAGATCGAAAAGGCTGTATACACCAAAGAACAGGCCGAAGAAAAAGCAGCCCGGCAGCTAGAGCTTTACGAAAAAAATCTGCTGGATCAGTACATCACCATTGTGGACACCAGTCTTTCCATCACCGTAGACAAAACCCGCTGCATCACCAAAGGAACCTTGACCGTGGATGAAAAATGCGGGGAGAGGAGAAGTGTGCAAAAGGGAGAGGAAACTTCGTAAAATTTCAGTGCTTTTTGGAAATATTCTGAAAATAATTTGGTAAAATAATGTAGACGGAAATTATGATATTTGTTATAATATGGGATAAATAAGTAGCGATATAGAAAAAACGCCTTTGCAGGATGAAACGCGGAGACTGAGGTGAAGCATGGCAGGAGCACTAAAGATCAATCCGGGAACGAAGCTTCGAATGGCATTTGATGTTCCCATCGGTCAGGAACCGAAATTCAATATGATATGTACTTTTAATAAATCATTAGACGAATCTGCTTTTCTGGTATCCATCCCTATGGTTGGGGGAAAAGCACTGGAGCCTGACGAGAATCAGAAGCTGTTGTTTGAGTACGGCGACGGAGAGGAAGCGGGCATTATTGCCGGATATGTAGACGATACCGTGAAGGTTGGAATCCGCCGTTTCTGGAAGGTACGTCGTGTAACAGAACACAGACAGTTTATCAAGCGTGTGGATGTACGTATGAAGGTGGCTCTGCCGGTGAAATACATGCAGGATACCTGGGCACTGAATTCAGACGGAGAGATCGATCAGGAGCTGGGCGAGACTATGGATATTTCCAACGGCGGTCTTGCAATTTATATGAACCGCTGGTTTGATGTAGGGGAGACCTGCATTTTCACCCTTCCCAGAATCGGAACTGCCGCCGCAGGAGTTCCGGAGCACGAGGTGGCTGGCGTGATCTGCTGGATGAGAGAGGTACCCAAGGGCGGAAGCTTCCGCTATGTAGCCGGTATCCAGCTGCGTTTTGCAGACCCTGAGGAGAAGGCCGCTATGCAGAACTATGTAGCCTATGTGAAGAAGAGATACAGACTGTAAGAGTATGAAGAGAAGGAAGAACAGGCAGGAGGAAATCCCTGCCGATATTTCAGAAAACCAGGAAGAGAAAAAGCCCAGGAAGCGCTTTGGCAGAAAGAGAAAGACAGATCAGATTATCCGAATCGAAGAGCTGGAAGAGCTGATGAGCAAATACGGCGAGGGAGCAGACCCTGAGGACGTTGTCAGCATGTACATTCCCCACCGTAAGCGCCGTAAGATCGGAGCAGCACTTCTGCAATTAGATAGAATGCAGCTTTTGCTGATGGGACTGCTTCTTCTGGTAGCAATTTTGTTTATCACCGCATTTATGCAGGAGAAAATGGGTAACTTCACCATCAACCTGAACCGTCTGGAGCTGTACCGAAAGGGAATCAGTATTTCCGAGACCGGAGAGTTTGAGAAAGCGACTGCAAGACTTAAAGCAAGTACAGTGCAGGATGCCACTAATATGTCTATTGAGGATCTTCCGGATAATCTGGACGAAGTAGAGGGAGACCACAACGGTAAGAACTACATGGCGTACACCTATTACGTCCGTAACGCAGGTAAAGAAGATCTTGGTTACAAGGCAAGGATCACGTTGGACTCTTGTGCCAAGGGCGCAGAGGAAGCTGTTCGAGTGGCAGTCTGGCGAAATGGAACCCGCGTGGTATATGCAGAACCGGCGGCAACCGGCGGCGATGAGAGCGGCTGTACCAGTTTTGAGTCCGATGAAGTGGTTTGCACCTATGACGAACCGAATTTCCTTGTTGGGAACGTAGACCGCTACACCATTGTAATCTGGATGGAGGGAGACGATCCTGAATGTGTGGATTCCATCATCGGCGGAAGCGTCCAGTTCAGCATGCACATTGATGCCGACTATGACGATGAGACAAGCCTTGTATGGAAGTTTATCACAGATATCAAGGATACCCTGACAGGCGACGAGCCCATCAATGCGGCTGGTAATGAAGCGCCCAATGACAGCTACTATTCAGACAGAGAGATCACCTGGGACACCAGGCGAAATAAATAACAGAAAAGTACCTGAGAAGCCAGGTACATATGAATGGTATGAGCAGTGCCACAACCACTGTTTATATATAAAAAAGAAATAACCTTTTTTACAAAGGAGCAAATCTTTTGGCAATTGAGGGAAAGGAAACGGAATCGGAAGTTATATTCCAAGGCCTGCTATGAGTTGATATCCTCACCGGAAACGG
>CAVJRB010000292.1:2527-3323 GCA_963651655.1 bacterium
ATACATTTTGCTGTTTTTTCAATTACATTTCGGTATACCATTTAGATGCATTGAAAATAAGAGGATACAATGGGGGAACTGTAGGTATAGGTATTTTTCTACTGCGTAAATACATCAAATTTACTGTTAAAAACAGTACCGAAACAAAGGTTGCCATGGTTCTCGTGGCCGCTGTAGCGCTGGGATCAAGTACGTATGCTTGGTTTATTAACAACACTAAAGTTACTGCTGAATCAGCAGAACTCACTGCAAAGACATCATATGCATTACTTATTTCTAAGGGAGAAGCTGGTGAGAAAACTCAGGCAGCAGATTGGGTAACACTTCATAATATGAAGAATGCTACAAATGCTACAATGGTTCCAGTTTCTACAAATGGAACAGAAAGCTTATCTGATGGTGCTTTGAAATTTGCTGCAAGTAATGAATGGAGTTCTACAGATGCATTAGTAACATCTTATAAAGTTCCGGCAACAACAGATTACTGGACAGAGCATTTTCAGATTAAAGCTTCTCAGGCTTGCGAACTGTTTTTAAGTAATGATACCAATTTTAATGTTGCTTCTAATAATGCAAGTAATCTTGGAAAAACTCTTCGTTTAGCATTAGTTGTTAAAGCTCAGGGAGCAGAAGATAATACTGCAAAGGTATTCATTTATGAAGTAGATGCAGAGGCTACTGATGCAGCAGGCAACACTACTTCTGGAACTGCTAATGGCAAGACTAATGCAATCAAATGTGTTTATGAAAACACAACTGGTGGTGAGAGAATCACAACTGGTGCAGAGGTTGTAAC
>CAVJRB010000293.1:0-2589 GCA_963651655.1 bacterium
AAATTGTGGAAGACAAAGATGAAGGCGGATTTGTGGTTTCTTATCCGGATTTGCCGGGGTGCATTACTTGTGGAGAAACTTTGGAAAGTGCAGTGGCAAATGCAATGGATGCGAAAAAAGCTTGGATTGAGGCTGCATTAGAAGATGGGGTGGAAATTCATGAGCCAGATTGTTTGGAAGACTATTCTGGTCAGTTTAAATTGAGAATACCGCGAAGTCTGCATAGATCATTGGCAGAACATTCTAAGAGAGAAGGAATTAGCATGAATCAGTATTGTGTATACCTTCTTTCCAGAAATGATGCAGTATTATCTAAATAAAATTATCATAACAATTCAGAAGCAGTGAACTCCGATAATATATGTAACTGAAATAAAATAGCGGAAAAGGCAACCTCAGACCAATATTTTGAGGTTGCCTTTTCCCGTTTTAACTACATGATTCCCGCGTCAGCAGTTTCTTATAACTGCAGTCCATCCCAATGGCGCCCAGCGGCGCCGTGATTAAGATTCCCAGCACAGCCACAGAAAGTACAATCTGTCCGCAGGACAGTCCCATAGCCATGGGAACAGAGCCGATAGCGGCCTGGACAGTGGCCTTGGGAAGATAGGCGATGGAGCAGAAGAGCCGTTCTTTCCAGTTCAGATCAGTTCCGGCAACGCAGAGGGAAACGCCAATGGTGCGGATCAGAAGTGCAGCGAAAATCATGGCAAGTGCTGCCGGGCCGGCCTTTAAGGTGTAGCGGATATCAACAGAAGCTCCCACCAGCACGAAAAGCAGAACCTCTGCAGCCAGCCATAGTTTCCCGAATTTTTGTGAAAGACGGGCAGAAACAGATGCCGTGCATTTCAGCTTCAATACGCAGGCCATGCTGACCACAGCCAGAAGCCCGGAAACGGAAACAACTGGTTTCAGCCAGGTCTCAATGGACATCAGCAGGAAAGAAACACCCAGAACCACAATTACTTTCATACTGTTGCGCACCATATGGCTGTGTGCATATGCTGTCTCAAAAAACAGAGAAAGCAGATACCCAGCAGCACTTCCAAGTACAATTCCCAGAACAATGGATACCGGAATGCTGATAAAATCCTGTACATGTGCACTGCCTCCCTGTGCCATAGTAGAGAATGTGGAAAAAAGCACGATCACATAAATATCATCGCAGGAAGCACCTGCCAGGATCATCTGCGGAATGCTTTTGGCAGTTCCGTATTTCTCATCCATAAGCTGGACCATTCGCGGTACAACTACAGCAGGCGACACCGCACCCATCACCGCCCCCATTACGGCTGCTTCCAGCCTTGTGATTCCCAGAAAACAAGGTGCCAGCAAAATATAAGCAAGAATCTCAAAAGTGGCAGGAATGCATGCCATCATAACCGCCGGGCGTCCAACCTTTTTCAGGTCTGCAAGATTCAGGGAAAGCCCTGCCTTCAGTAGAATAATAATCAGCGCAATCTGGCGAAGCTCCGATGAGATGGACAAAATAGACGGATCCAGCACATTCAGCACATACGGTCCAAGCAGGATACCGGTGATCAGCATTCCGATAATACGGGGAAGCTTCAGCCTCTGGCAGATTGCCGCCAGAGAAAGACCAATAAGAAAAATAAAAGCCAGTGAAGTTAACATCGTTATCATTTCCTCCTTTATACGCAGAAAAGCTGATGCCCCCTGCGATCATAGTTATCACAGAAGTCATCAGCTTAATAAGCGGTTCGGGAAAATCCCGGGGAGACATTCATTCCCCTTTTTATTGCTGAAAGTATAATAGCACATTGGAAAACATATAGCAAGAGGTAAAAAAGTACACTTTTTCCAAGGACACACTTGGACGTTTTTAAAGAGTAAAAAGTAGATTAGTTACACCTAATTTCCACGCTAAAAATGGCATAATCCGCGAAAAAAGGGGAACCACTTTCGTGATTCCCACTTGCAAAAAGCCTTATTTTATGCGGTTTTCTTATTCTCCAAAGTATCTCTTAAGAAGTCCAGCGAATGCTTTTCCATGTCTAGCTTCGTCGCGAGCCATTTCATGCACGGTATCGTGAATAGCGTCAAGGTTAGCAGCCTTAGCACGTTTAGCCAGGTCTACTTTACCAGCGGTAGCACCGTTCTCAGCGGCTACACGCATCTCAAGGTTCTTCTTGGTGCTGTCTGTAACAACTTCGCCTAATAACTCAGCGAATTTAGCTGCATGCTCTGCTTCTTCGAAAGCTGCTTTTTCATAGTACAGGCCAACTTCCGGATAACCTTCTCTGTGAGCTACACGAGCCATAGCAAGATACATACCAACCTCAGAGCACTCGCCCTCGAAGTTTGCTCTTAAGTCTGCAAGAATGTCTTCGCTGACACCTTTCGCAACACCTACAACATGCTCAGCTGCCCATGCCATCTCTTCGTCCTGCTTAGTGAATTTCTCAGCCGGAGCCTTGCAGATTGGACAGACTTCAGGAGCGTTCTCACCTTCATAAACATAACCGCATACATTACATACCCATTTAGCCATAATTAAATTCTCCTTTTCTTTATATAAATTTTATCTAGTTTTTAATAATAGTAATCATTACTGTTTTAAGATAACAT
>CAVJRB010000294.1:0-3197 GCA_963651655.1 bacterium
GATGTGGAATATCTGTATTTGTCGAATGAAAATGCGATCATGAGAATGGGAGTTCTCATACGAAAAGATTCGCTTACCAGTGAATGGAACAGTGACAGCAATTCTGTACTTACTATTGAAAATGATGAATCAGCAGAAAACACTGAAAAAACAGAAGATGGGTACATTCTGAGACTGCCTTTGAAAGAAGATGGCCTGACTGCTGCTTTGTTTGTACCAGAGGAGTATATAACACAGGCAATGCCCATTCAGGTTGTGGTTTTACTGGTATATGCAGTAGCAGGCTGTTCCATGGCTGTATTGCTGGTGATTCTGTTAAATCGGATACTTGCCAGTCCATTGGAACAAATGGCAGAAACGATCCGGAGAATAAAAAACGGTGAGAAAGACCTTCGTCTTACAGAAAACAGCAAGATCACGGAAATGGATGCTGTTCAGGTTTCGTTTAACAATCTGATGAAGCAGACTTATGATCTGGAAATGAAGAATCTGGAAATGGAAGTGGAAAATCAGAAAGCCCAGCTTATGAATCTGCAGCTGCAGATCAATCCGCATTTGCTTCTGAATACTTTAAATACCATTTATGGACTGGCTGAGATTGAAGAATACAAAACTATTCAGGATTTTACCATGAACCTGGTAAAATATTTCCGTTATTCTTTGAAGCAAAGTGACGAACTGGTTTCCTTAAAGCAGGAACTGGATTTTGTAAAGTGTTATGTGGAAGTACAGAAAATACGTTACCCGGATTCTTTTTATGTGCTGTATAATTATGAAAGTGATATACTGGAAGAAAAAATCCCGCCTTTACTGATTGAGAATTTTGTGGAGAACAGTATTAAATACAGCCTGGGAATGAAAATTGTGGAAGTTGTGGTCAGCGCAAGGATAGAGGATGAGTATTTGTGCATATCTGTCTGTGATGATGGCGTTGGTATGGATGCGGAACTTGTGAATACTCTTATGCAGGGAAAAACATATGAAAAAGATGGAGAGACACATGTTGGCATTTATAACTGTATGCGTCGCCTGAAGCTTTTTTACGGTGACAGGGCACAGATTACGATCACGTCGAAAGCAGGCGAAGGAACACAGGTGTTTATGAAGCTTCCAAGAGCGGAGGAAAAAGATGAATCTATTACTGGTTGATGATGAAATTGTTTCCATCAAGGGAATACAAAAAGGAGTGAATTGGGAATTGCTGCCTTTTGAGCAGGTGTTTACCGCTACCAATGCTCTGATTGCGAAAAATATTTTGAAAAAAGAACAGATAGACATTATGCTCTGTGATATTGAAATGCCGGGGGAAAGCGGTCTGAAGCTTTTGGAATGGGTGCGTGATGAGAAAATGAATACAGAGTGTATCTTTCTGACCTGCCATGAGGAATTTGATTTTGCACGCAAAGCAATAAAGTTAAAAGGGATGGACTATCTGTTAAAACCCATTCCTTATGATGAATTGACGGATGTTTTATTAAAAGCAGCGGAAACTTTGGAAGAAAAAAATACAGAGAACCAATATCTGGAATATGGCAGAAAATGTCTGGCAGATATGGAAAAGAAAGTACTTGGAGGGCATGAGACCGGGACTGATGTTCAGAAGCTTCTGGTGACTGTAAAGAAGTATATCCTGGATCATATACAGGAAGAGATTTCAGCGGAAATCCTGGCAAAACAGGTATTTATATCGGCTGATTATCTCTATCGTATTTTCAAGAAACAGGAAGGCATGACTCCAGGAGAGTACATTACAAATGCAAAAATGCAGTATGCAGCAGAACTGCTGAAGCAGCCGGAAATGAATATCAGCAAAGCTGCGATTCTTTCAGGCTACAGCAATTATTGCTATTTCACAAAAGTATTTAAGAAGTGCTATGGAGTAACGCCAAGTCAGTATAAGAGAGATCTTAAATAAAAAAGAAGCATGAAAGAGATGGAGGTTTCTTTCATGCTTCTTTTATGAAAATCAGAGAGAAAGATAGGAGGTAAGTGGTTATCTGGTCTCTGAAATTTCCTGTAAGTAAGGGAGCAGATTTTTCAGGACAATCTGGTAAGCATTGGGATACATGTGGATTCCTTCTACACAGAATTCTTTTTTCAGACGTCCTGTGCTGTCAGTAAGCCCGTCATTTAAGTCAATATAGCGGCAGCCGGTTTTGTATGCCAGAGCTTTTACTGCTTCGTTGGCTGCGTTGATATTTTCAATGGTACGTGTTTTGAGCACATTTTTTACCCAGTCCAGTACAGCAACTTCCGGAGAGTCATTGATGGGATAGTAGGCGATCATATAGATTTTTACACCTTTTAAACGTTCCTTGATCAGGGTTATAATTTTTTCATAGTTTTCCATCAGATGATCAAGTCTGTATCCGCTGCTTCCAATATCGTTAGTTCCGATATTGATAAAAATAGTGGATGGCTCTGTGCCAAATACCATTTCTTCCATATGCTCCAGCATATCGTCTGTTGTAAATCCTCCGATTCCCCGGTTATAGGCTGTAAGAGTAATTCCCTCTGTCATCAGCATTTCGTTCAGAGGAAACTGTTCCATCAAGGAAGAGCCTGTAAAGAGTACTTTTCCCTTCTGAGAAAGTTCATTCAGAATCTGATAACGTCTTAAAGTTTTCTGTTTTTCTCCTGCAAAAAATCTCTGCATTCTGTCCTCTGGTTCTTTTGCTTTGTTTTCCATGTGAAAGCCTCCCTGTTTAAATGATATTCATTAATAAAGTGATGATTGGCATGGTTATAATACTTAACACAGTGCTGAGACATACATCTTTTACTGCCTCTGTGTAATCCTGACCATAAATCTGTGCGAAGATTGCCACATTTGCTCCAACAGGGGCAGCTGCTGCAAAGAGAAGTGCCAGCTTCATGGTTTCCAATTGCTTTGGAATGACAAGCATAAGACATGCAGTTGCAATTGGAATAAGCAGTAAGCGTACGGCTGTGCACAGGTAAGTCTCTTTGTCTTTAAATAATTCTATAAATTTTATCTGTGCAAGGTAAGTACCAAGAACGATCATTGCCAATGGCCCGTTCATAGATGCAAGAGTAGAAATAACAGTATTTATTTCTGCAGGTACAGTGACTGGAAGGAAAAAGAGCAGTAATCCTACAAGTAAAGCAATTACAATGGGATTGGATGCGATTTTCTTTAAGCTGATCACAGATTTATCTCTGGTAAAAATAAACAC
>CAVJRB010000295.1:0-3121 GCA_963651655.1 bacterium
GATCACACCGCAGCCTACGACTGCAGCTTTCATTTTGTTGATTTCCATTAGACACCATCTCCTTATAAGTTTTTGTGAATTCATTATATAAGAAAGAATTGAGATAAATATATCATAATTCTAAGATTTGTATTAAATTTCTTTCATGCTCTTACGGAAAAGAAGACATGCCCGGCGGGTTTTGTCGGATAAAAAGTTACGATTAGGGGTGGACTTCTGGTGTGACTATTATATAATGGTAGAGTAGTTAAAATACGATAGATAAATGGTGGTTAAAGAATATGAATTACGAGGAAGCGGTTGCTTATATTGAGGAGACTCCGAAGTTTACGAAGAAGAACAGCCTGGAGCATACTAAGGAATGCTTAAGGAGACTGGGGAATCCGCAGGAGAAATTTAAGGTGATACATGTTGCAGGGACCAATGGGAAAGGAAGTACCTGTGCGTTCCTGACTTCTATTTTGAGAGAGGCAGGGTATTCCTGCGGACTGTTTACATCTCCCCATCTGGTGAAGATCAATGAGAGGTTTCAGATCAATGAGGTGAATATTGATGATGAGACGTTTCTGAAGGCCTTTGAGAGAGTGAAGGCGCTGGCAGATGAGCTGGTGGCAGAGGGAAGCTACCATCCTACTTATTTTGAGATGCTGTTTCTCATGGGAATGGTGATCTTCGCTGAAGCTGGTGTGGATTATGTGACTTTGGAGACCGGACTTGGGGGAAGACTGGATGCGACTACAGCAGTGGAGAATCCGGTGGCCTGTGTGATCACTTCCATCAGTCTGGATCACATGCAGTTTTTGGGAAATACGGTAAGAGAGATTGCCGGGGAGAAAGCTGGCATTATTGTTCCGGGAGTTCCTGTAATTTATGATGGAAATGATGAGGACGCCGCAGAGGTGATCGCAGCCAAAGCGAAAGAGCTTGGAAGTCCGGCATATAAGGTGGTTCAGGACGGGGCGAAAGTGCTTGGAAATAACAAAGACGGCATTGATTTTTCCCTGAAGGACGGTTATTATGGGAATACCAGCTTTCACATTCCCTTTATTGCATGGTATCAGGTAATGAATGCCTCTCTGGCACTTACCACTATGGAAGTGCTGAAGGATGTGATTCCGGTCACCATGGAACAGATGCAGGCTGGAATTCAGAATACCAGATGGCAGGGCAGAATGGAGACTATTTTGCCGGGGGTGATCGTGGATGGTGCACACAATGAGGATGGCGTCCGCAGATTTGTGGAAACTGCGGAGCGTTTTCAGGAGGAGTATCCGCTGACTCTTCTGTTTTCAGCGGTAAGCGATAAGGATTATCAGGATATGATCCATACCATCTGCAGCAGGATCCGTTTCCGGAAGGTTGTGACCACAGAGGTGGGAGGATACCGCGAGGTGCCGTCCGCTGATCTGGCAGAGATTTTCCGAAAGGAAGGCTGTAAGGAAGTGGGCAATTCTGATCATATTGCAGAGGCTTTTCATATGGCATGTGAGGCGAAGGGAGAGGACGGAATGCTGTTCTGTGTAGGCTCTCTTTACCTGGTGGGAGAAATCAAGGCTCTGTTGCAGAAATAAATGCGGGGAGTTTATGGAGGAATTTTATGATCGATTACGAAGAGGAACTGAAGAAATTTGAGCCCTGTCTGGATGTGACAGATGCAGAGGAGGCTATTTACGACAGAGAACTGACCGATATTCTGGACATCCTTCAGGAGATGCTGAGGGAGTCCAAGAGCGGACGCAGGATGAAATAGAACAGGAGATACTGAATGAATTGTATGAATTGCGGCGCGTTCCTGGCAGATAAGGACCTGGATTACTGTCCTCATTGCGGGTGCAACGTCCTGATCCAGAAAAAGGTGGAGTATCTCTCCAAACTTTACTACAATCAGGGCTTGGAGAAGGCCAGTATCCGTGACCTTTCAGGAGCCGTTAACTGTCTGAAGCAGAGCCTTACCTTTAACAAACGGAACATACAGGCGAGAAATCTGCTGGGACTTGTTTATTTTGAAACCGGAGAGGTGGTTGCGGCACTTAGCGAGTGGGTGATCAGCAAGAATCTGCAGCCTACCCGAAATATTGCAAACGAATATATCAATCGTCTTCAGGCGAACTCCAACAAGCTGGACGCCATCAACGAGACCATTCGGAAATACAACAATGCCCTGGCTCTTTGCCGGGACGGACATGAGGACATGGCAGCCATCCAGCTTCGGAAAATCCTTACCCAGAATTCCAAGCTGATCAAGGGATATCATCTGCTGGCCCTGATTTACATGAAGAACCATGACTGGGGCAAAGCAAGAAGGATCCTGAGAAAGGCGGCACGCATTGACAAGACCAATACCACCACCTTGCGTTTTCTTCGTGAGGTGGATGAGCGTACCGGAGTAATCACCAGACTTGACCAGAAGAAGAAAGGCCTGTTTGGAAAGAAAGCCAAAGAATCCTATGGGGATGAAGCTGCAAGAAACGTGGCAGTGCAGCCTGCAGCTTATAAGGAGAATTCCAGGATTTCCCTGTTTGTAACCCTGATGGTGGGTGTGGCTGCGGGAGCGGCGGCGTTCTGGCTTCTGGCAGTGCCGGCAATCAAGCAGGGCATTTACCGGGAGGCCAACCAGCAGATCGTGCAGTACAGCGAATCCCTGGCAAGCCAGGGGGCAGAGCTTACCAGAGTCCAGGGACAGGCCAAGGAATCCGGGGATGTAGCCGAGGAGGTTACCCTGCAGCTTGACAGCGAGCAGAAAAAGAGTACCAGCTATCAGGCACTTCTCAATGCCTATGTGGCTTACAAGCAGAATGAGTATGACGCAGCAGCGCTGGAGATCCAGAAGGTCTATGAGGATCAGCTGGGAGATGATGTAAAGGGAATTTATAATACCATCTGTTCTGAGACCGGAGTGTCTGGAATCAAGAGTGATGGATCTTCTGACGGAAGTACGGATAGTTCAGATTCCGGCGATGGAAGCAGTGACGGAACAGATTATCAGACGGATGAATCAGGTTATGATGAGTCCGGTGACAGCGGTTACGACAATTCCGACTACAGCGAAGAAGACGGATATTACGATGAGGACGGCGATTTTCATTATTATGAATGATGAGAATTGCGGGAGCTGCTTTGC
>CAVJRB010000295.1:3159-4622 GCA_963651655.1 bacterium
TGTATAAAAAATCAATTTATGGAAAAAATAAAATAAGGGGGTTTTTACGCATGAAGCCTGTTTTTGAAACCACGGGAACCTGTCTGAATATTAAGCTGCCGCAGGAACTGGATCATCCGGCATCGGAGCTGATCCGCAGAGAGTCCGACCGTATTATGGGAAAAATCTACATCCGGACCATATGCTTTGACTTCGGAGATACTGAGTTTATGGACAGCTCCGGGGTGGGACTGATCATGGGGCGGTATCGGGCTCTTGGCATGCGCTCCGGGTGCATGAAGGCCTGCCATGTAAGCGGATATATTGAGAAGCTTTTGAGACTGTCAGGAGTGAGCAGATTTCTGGACGTGGAAAAAACAGAGCCGGAAACACAGATGGAAGGGAGGAGCGTATAATGGAAAATTCAAACGAGGCAACCATTATTTTTGACAGCAGGCCGGAGAATGAGGGGCTGGCAAGGGTGACGGCCGCGGCTTTCTGCACCCAGCTGAATCCCACTCTTGAGGAAGTAGCGGACTTAAAGACTGCCGTATCAGAAGCGGTTACCAACTGTATCATCCACGGATACAAAGGGGAGATACATAAGATCCGGATGAAATGCAGGCGCAAGGAGAGCACCATTTATCTGGATATTGAGGATGACGGCGTGGGGATTCCGGATATTGCCAAGGCCATGGAGCCTTTGTATACTACCCGGGCAGACCAGGACCGGTCCGGTATGGGATTTACGTTTATGGAGGCATTTATGGACGAGGTGAAGGTGACTTCCCAGGTGGGGAAAGGAACCTGCGTGCATATGAGCAAAAAAATCGGAAAATGATCAGGAGGGCACATGGACCATACTCTTGCTCTCATCGGGCGTGCTCACCAGGGGGATAAAGAAGCAAGAGATACCTTGTTTGCAGAGAACATGGGGCTGGTGTACAGTGTGACCAGGCGTTTTCTTGGAAGAGGGGTGGAAATGGAGGATCTGTTTCAGATTGGAAGCATCGGCCTTCTGAAGGCAGTGGATAAGTTCAATCCGGAATTTGATGTGAAGTTTTCTACCTATGCAGTACCTATGATTGTTGGGGAAATCAAGCGTTTTCTTCGGGACGACGGCATTCTGAAGGTCAGCCGTTCCATAAAGGAAAACCAGTATAAGATCTATAAAGTGCGGGAGGAAATGGAGAAAAAGCTGGGAAGGGAGCCGGATATGGGGGAGCTTTCCAAAGCTATGGACATGCCGGTGGAGGAGCTTGCCATGACCATGGAGTCTGCGGCTGAGGTGGACTCCATCTATAAGACAGTGTACCAGGGTGACGGCACAGACCTGCAGCTGGTGGATCGGCTTCCGGAGAAAGAGGACAGCCACCAGAAGCTTCTGGATAAGATTTTCCTGGAAGAAATGCTGGGAAAGTTAGAGCCAGAGGAGCGCCAGCTGATCGGACTTCGGTATTTTCAGGATATGACCCAGATGGATG
>CAVJRB010000296.1:0-2318 GCA_963651655.1 bacterium
CCTCCCGGAACATTTACCTGCATGGTCAGACTTCCATTTTCATCCTTCTGAAGCTGAACCTCAAATGCGCCAATCTTAGACGGTACGGTACAGTTGATCTCGTTCATGGAACCCATCTGTGGTGCGATCCGCCATGCCTCATAGCCTGCCTCGGTAGGAGAAACGCCTGCGCCATAACCGGAAAGTCCTACAAGCGCACAGGATGCCCATGCATGGTTGTGCGTAGGATCATAATATTTCTTGATATCTTCCTCTGGCATACCAGCAAGATTCACTTCAAAAAATTCTCCCAGGGTTGTCCACTCATCTGTCAGCTGAGAACCAAACTGTTCCTTCAGACGGTCCAGCACCTCAGTGTCATAGCCCATCTCATACATAGCCTGCATAATAAAGTTTTCGTAATATGGGCTGGCATTTCTTGTAGTCATCAGTACATCCAGGATTTTTTCATATTTATCCTCATCTGCCAGTCCTGCAAGAACCGGAATCGCCTGTGCACGGTCATCCGGAAGCTCGTTGGAAGTCTCATAATAATAGGCATCGCCATTCCAGAAGGTATCGTTAAATACAGACTGAATGGAGTTCATTCTCTCATCCAGGAATTCCTCATCCTCTGTGATTTCCAATACATCTGCCATATTTTTTACAGATTTCAGTGCCCAGTAATACAGACCGTTTTCCAGAATCGCAGTATCTGCATTCTTTCCCCAGTCAGCCCAGTTTACTGTACCGTTTCTGGTTTCGATCAGGCCATTTTCCTGCATATTCCACAGCTTTAAGTAGTTTACAGCAGGCTTATATACTTCCTCCAGAAGATCCTTTTCCCCAGTGTAAAGATAATAGGTCCAGAAGCCTGTGATTCCGTAAAGCTCCTGCTGCGGGTACTCGGTTCCAGCCTGCATTGCCGGGACTACGGTCTGAAGCACATTGTAAATTTCAGAATTTTCATCTGTATCTGTCCAGCCGATTACCGTATCCACACCTTTTCGGTACAACAGATTGGCACTCTCGCTTAACACATAGAAGGATTCCTGCATCTGGCTTGTCACATCGCCCCACCACTGGGCTCTCTCCCTGTCCGGGCAATCCATGTAGGTATCACGCATGCAGATTGCCAGAGTATTATAGCTCTCCTGCCAAAGCTGAGTCAGGTCATCGTCATCACAGGTAAAGCTTCCCTCCTGATCTGCGTCATAGCCGCTCTGGTAATAATAAATTCCCTCAATCTTAACACCAGCTGGAATAGTAACGGTCAGATACTGGGTTGACATCCAGCCTAAGCACTCCCATTTCTGATATCCCTCTGTTGTAATGTAGGAAGCTCGCAGTGCAGTGCTGACACCTGAAGTTGTCATATCGATCTTAAGCCCGGCCTCTTTTGCATCCAGCTCCAAAACCGGCGTCATCTGTATATTTCCCGGAAGCTCCAGGTTCAGCGTTACCTCTTCTGTAGTGTAATCTGAAGTATAGGGCTCATACTCCTCCGGATTTTCAAATTCTTTCAGCTCGGAAAAAGCAAGCTGCGGAATGGAGCGCTCGTACAGGTCATTCCATGGCGCACATCCGGCTTCTCCATAGTCCACCGCATTTTCCCAGCTGCTGTCATCATAGTCCGGGTTCATCCAGTCTTCCTGTCCGTCCTTTAACAGATCTTCTGCTGCGGATGCATCATACAGAATGTTTCTTTCTGCAAGCCTGAAGTTTCCCTGAGAACCAGGATTGTTCTCCTCTGTGGATAACAGATAGCCCTCATGTTTTTTCACCTTCCAGGTATCATCGGAGGTAATCACAGTTCCGTTTCCAAGGTCTGCCTCAAACAGAATGCCGCCCTGACCAGAAGAATGATAAGAATAGCTGTTGTCCTCGCTTCCAAAATACCATCCAAGAATGGCAATAGTGTTTTCTCCTTCCTGAAGATAGGAGGTAATGTCTACGTATTCCATGCAGCTGTCATTCTGGGTAGGACCGCGCTTGACGCTTCCCTCTTTTACCACTTCTTTTCCATTGATCCAAAGCCAGTAATGGGTATCTGCTGAGATCATTGCAAGAACCTGGTCGGATATTTGGGAAATATCCTCAATTGTGACGGTTTTTCTCGCACACAGCCAGTTATGAGTGCTGGTATTATCCTCACCCCAGATCCACTTTGCACTCCACTGATGTTCTACCGGGGAAAGACGGATGATATCCTCGTTTTTCATCTCACCATTGCTTACTGCCGTACCTGCGGACACAGTCTGTGCCATCAGGCACAAAGCCATTGCCCCTGCCAGAAAAGAAATTCTCTTTTTCCTCATAATACCTCTCCTTGCAAACAT
>CAVJRB010000296.1:2382-5194 GCA_963651655.1 bacterium
AAATTATACCAAAATCTCTATCTTGAAAAAGGGAAAAAACGGTACGGTTTCTGGCTGATATTAGTAATTTTCGGCATAAAAAATACCCTTCACCTGTACTTAAGGTAAAAGGCATTTTTGCGCTGTATTTTCATGTCTGGGACAGGCCTGTGCGAAACTGAGCAGTCGTAAGACCATATTTCTTTTTGAAAAGCCGATCCAGATACGAACGCTCTTTATATCCCGCCATCTCCGTGATCCGCTCAATGGAATACTCTGGTTGCAGGAGAAGCTTTTTCACTGCATCAAGGCGGATTTCCTGCATCAGTTCCGGGAAGCAAAAGCCTGTATTTTTCTTAATAAATCCACTCATATAGCGCACGGAATAGTGGAATTTTTCAGCTGTAGATGCAAGAGTTGCCTCCATATAATTGTTCTGAAGATACTGAAGAACCTCTCCAGCCTCAAGCTGTCCGCCCATCTGGCTTTCACGCAGCCTGTCCTGGTACAGCACAGATAAATCTGCAAACAGGCACACCAGCCGGGAGCGCATCACTGCATTGGCATACTTCTCGTTTTCAAAAAAGCACAGTGTGATGGTCTTAATATATTCCGTGATCAGGGTATCCTGCAGATGCTCGTAGATCATGAAGGACCTGTCGCTTTTTCTGGAATAAATGGAGTTGATAAAAAAGGAAAACATGGGACTGATATCCGAGCCAATTCCCAGCAGAACCTGCTGCATGGCGGATTTCTGAATAAGAATGTTAATCCCGATTGCCCCTTCTTCCATTTTCACCTGATGGAGAACATGAAGGTTGCAGATGCAAAAATCTCCTGCATTCAGCCGTTCTCGTTTCCCGGACATCACAATCTCACAGCTGCCCTGATATACATAAAACAAC
The DNA here is from genome assembly GCA_963651655.1 of bacterium. Taxonomy (GTDB): domain Bacteria; phylum Bacillota; class Clostridia; order Lachnospirales; family Lachnospiraceae; genus Blautia_A. The sequence continues at coordinate 3,267 of CAVJRB010000296.1, forward strand.
TCAAAAAAATCATGCATATGGGGGATGGAAAGCCTCTCACGAAGGACCGAAAGCTCCGGCATCCCAAGCACCTCATCGCTGACGCCAAAATCAAAGTTTACGGCAACATCCTGAAACTTCTCGAACATAGGATCCTCGGAAGTAATCATATAATACCGTTCTCCGGCCTTTGTGGTAAAAAAGCTTTCGTTTTTCCATTTTTCATCCATTTTTTCCCGCATGGCTTCATTTGCAATGTGCTGAACAAACAGCGTGTAATCTGCTTCTTTCTTCCTGATCAGCTCCTCAAAATCAGACAAGGTTTCCACATCCTTACAGTTTTATTCTTTGGTGATGCTTAAACTATTTACGTTCAGTATAACATCCTTCTGCCGTTTCTGCAACGAAACGGACAAAGCTTAAACATGGGAAAACACATCTTTTTCCGTTGCCAAAAGGCGCCTCCCAGTTATCCGGGAAGCGCCTTTTAAATTTAATCCATCTTATTTCTTTTCTTCAACCACAATCTCAATCTTATTGTTTTTTCTGCATCTTCTGACGATCAGAATCACGCCGCCGATGATGATCACAGCCATTGCGATATCGAATGCGATCAGCCAGTACTGCCATAGCGGGAGTACTTTCTTAACTACCACATTCTCGTCAATTCCGTTCATTGCGGAGCTGTTTACGACGGTGTAGAGGATGTCGTGGGAAGCGTTTCTGAGGGCTGTTACTAAGGTCGCATTGTCAGATACGTCACCCATTTTGTAAACCTCAGAGTCGGTGTTCAGCCACAGGTCTGTTCCTGCCTGAAGGCCTGCATCGATGAACATGTAGCCGTCATTTGCAGATGCATAATCGGTTACGATAATGCCGTGGAAGCCCCACTCATTTCCAAGAACGTTGGTAATCAGCTCTTTGCTTGCACCGCACCAGATACCGCCGATTCCGTTGAATGCAGCCATCATTCCGTGGCAGTCAGCATCCTTTACAGCCATTTCAAATGGAGTCAGATACAGCTCACGAAGTGCCTGCTCTGTGGTAAATGTAGAAATACCGTAACGTCTCTGCTCCTGGTCATTCAGTACCAGATGCTTCAGATAGCAGTACATACCCTTGCTCTGTGCACCAGCTACCTCATTTGCACACATGGAACCTGCAAGGTAGGTATCCTCAGAATAATACTCAAAGTTACGTCCGCCAAGGGGTGTTCTGTGGGTTCCTGCACCAGGTGCATACCAGCCCTGTACGTTTACAGAAAGTCCGTCCTCACCAATGCATTTACCAAACTCAAGTGCCAGATCCTTGTTCCATGTAGCTGCCAGAAGCTCCTGGTTCGGATATCCCATGCAGTCTACATCACTCATGATCAGCTCGCCGGAGATACCTGCAGGGCCGTCCTGGTCACTGGACATTGGCTTGCTGATGCTGTCAATTGCCATAGTCTGCCATCCGCCAAGACGAACCATTTCAACCATCTCGTCCACTGTCAGACAGTCAAGAACTGCATCCCATCCCTCATCATCATAATCCTTTCCACGCATGGTGATCAGGTTGATGTTGTCGCCGGAATTCGTGGTCGGCATCTCTGCGTCCGGGTCATCCTGGTAAATATTGTTCTGGCTTAACTGTACAAATTCTTCTGTTGCTTCTGCATTGTATCTGCCTTTTTCGTTTGCCTCTCCATAGATGGTCGGCCATGTTCCTGTCCAGTCATTTCTTGTCAGATATACATAGGAATCATCGTAAGTCTGGATGTTTCCATAGTCAAACTGGTTTGTAATTTCATTGCCTGTTGTTGCATCTTTTGCATAAGTTGTGTTGTCAAATTCCTTCTGCTCGTAGGTTCCAACCAGAGAATCATCTCCATCTGCATCCATACCGTCAGCTGTTGTGTAACCCTTTGCAGCAAGAATATTGTTCAGTGCCTGATGGCAGTCATCGCC
>CAVJRB010000297.1:0-4759 GCA_963651655.1 bacterium
CAACAGGATTCGATGGAGAAGGTCAGATTACAAGTGCTATTGCATATGTAACCAGTGAAAACCTGCCGGTAATGTATACGTTAGAGGGACATGGAGAACAGGATCTGGATTCCACGGTGAAGGAAGACATTGAGAAGGCAAACATGGAGATTAAATCCCTGAATCTGCTTACAGAGGGAAGCGTTCCGGAGGATGCCAGCTGTCTGCTGATTGATGCTCCTACAACGGATATCTCAGAAGATGAGAAGAACGCATTGATTGAGTATCTGGAAAATGGCGGAAAAGCAATGATCTTTTCTGATTACACAGGCCAGGAGATGCCAAACTTTGATGCTGTACTGGAAAATTATGGCGTAAACAGAGTAGATGGCTTGGTATTTGAAGGCGATTCCCAGCATTATGCAGCTCAGATGCCGTATTATCTGGTGCCTACTATAGATAGTACAGACATTACTTCAGATCTTGCTTCTTCTGGATATTACATTCTTATGCCGTATGCTCAGGGAATTCAGAAATCTGAAGATGTAAGAGATACTGTAACGATTGAAAGTCTTCTCACAACCTCTGACAGTGCATATTCCAAGACGGATGTGAACAGCGGAACTCTTTCAAAAGAAGATGGAGATGTTGATGGTCCATTTGATCTGGGTGTAAGCATTACAGAGACTGTTGACACTGATAAAGAAACACATATTATTTATTATTCAACATCAAATTTACTTCAGAGCCAGGTGAACCAGATGGTTTCCGGCGGAAATGAGAAACTGGTAATGGCTTCCCTGAGTGCCCTTGTTGACACGGAGGACAGCACAACAGTCTCTATCCCGTCCAAGAGCCTGGAAGTATCTTATCTGACTTTGACAGCATATGATGCAAGCTTCTGGAAGATCTGTGTGATTGGTTTGATTCCGGGAGCATTCCTGTTAGTTGGATTTATGATCTGGTTAAAGAGGAGAAAAGCCTGATGAAGAAAAAATCTGTAAACCTTATTACAGCAGTGGGCGTTCTGGTTGTCCTCAGCGGAGCTTACGTAGGCGTAAAAACCTACGTGGCGAAGCAGGCTGCCAAAGAGGCAGAAGCCGATGAGGAGGAATCTCAGGAGATTATTTCCATTGCGTCCGATGATGTAAAATCTGTTAAATTTGTAATTGATAAAAAAGAAGTTACTTTTGAGAAAGATGGAGATTCCTGGGTGAAAAGCGATGAGACTGCTTTTCCTGTAGACCAGGATAAAATGGATACTCTGATCAGCTCCCTGAGTTCTGTAAAGGCGGAACGAACACTGGAAGATGTGGAAGATGCTTCTGAGTACGAGCTGGATCAGCCGGAAAATACAATCACAGTGACAATGGAAGATGGAAGTGAAACAGTTATTCACGTTGGCATGGAGAATGATTCTACCAGCCAGGAATACATTGACCTGGATAAAGATTCCTCCACTGTTTATGTGGTTAGCAATTCCACATTCCAGTCCTTTGAAGGAACCTTGTATGACTTTGCTGAGAGCGGAACTTTCCCAACAGTGGATTCCTCCACAATAAGTAAAGTGTCTGTGGACGGAAAAGATTCTTCCTATAGCATTGAAAAGGATGAAAATAATTTCTGGAACATAACGGAAAACGGCGACACGGAAAAGGCAGATTCTGCAAAAGCTACATCCTTGACAAGTGCCGTTTCAAGCATGGCATATGCAAGTTTTGTTAACTACGACTGCTCAGATGAAGGGCTTTCTCAGTATGGCTTGGATAAGCCTTATGCTGAAATTACGGTGGATTATCAGGAAGAAGTCGAGAAAGACTCTACTGACGAGGAAAATGAGGCTGAAAACGGCTCAGAGGACGCTACAGAGGCATCTGAGGATGCAAGCCAGGATAAGGAAAATGCTGCCGATTCTGAAGAGAGCACGGCAGAAAATGATGATGCAGAGAGCGCGAGCGATACAGATACAGACGAAGCTGCTGCGGATTCTGAAGGAGATGCAGAAGAGACTGTAGATGAAGCTGACGCAGATTCTGAGGAAGAGACTGAGACCGAGATGGTTGATCGTAAACTTGTGATTCAGGTTGGCGATGAGTCATCTGACGGCGGACGATATGTACGCGTAAATGACAGCAATGAAATCTATACAATTTCAGAAGATACTCTGGATACCTTCCTTGGAAAAACAGCTGCCGATTTTTGGGATCTGACAGTAAGTTATCTGTCAGTTAATAACCTGGAAACATTGAATGTAAATTACAAAGGCGATGAGTACACTGTAAATGTTTCACGTGAAACATCTTCAGAAGACGAGGAAAGCAGTGGTGAGACTGATACAGATAACGGTACAGATGACAGTGCTGAGGATACCTCGAGTTCCGCAACCGTAACCTTGTCCTATAAATTGAATGGCGCCGATTTGGACAGCACTACATTTACCACATTCTACAATAAACTGATCAACCTGGCTGCACAAAAACGACTCACTGACAAATTTGAGTCCAACGCAGATCCTGAAATGACAGTAGATTTCACAGACGTTGACGGAAATAAAACAACCGTACAATATTATTCCTACGACACCAATTACTATGCTGCCGTTACAGATAGAAAAACATATCTGATAAACAAAATGACAGTAAAAGAATTGTTCCAGGCATTTGAAACTGTTGCAGGAATAGAGGAGAACAGTACAAGTGATGCGGATGATAACGCTGAAGAAGAGGACACTGCCGCTTCTGATAGCCTGGCGGAAGATGAAACAGATGCCGCGGAATGATAGGCCAGGCTGCGAAAACGGGCAGGATAAGAACTAAAATAATTTGATATAGCTAGTTTTTGATACGGCAAATTTGAAGAGCTTCGATGTAAAACTAAGATGCTGGTTTTACACCGGAGCTCTTTTACGCTTTGGGGGTTCACAAAATTTTTGACATTCCGCGGGAACTTACTTTTACATCGCGGAATGCGTTTTGCTATTATGGATCTTTGCTGTTTTTGAATTACAAAGTACGAAAATAATGTTGGAAAATATATTAAAAGCACGAAAATATGGACTGTTACACTAAAAGAGCAATAAAAGTACTGAAAATAGCACTTTTAAGAACAAAAGAGACGAAAACGGGACTTGCAAAAGAGAAAATAGAAGTGAAAATTGACATAAAATAAAATATCAGAATATATGCCTTGCTAATAAGCGCGCAGGGAATGCTATATTAGAATGCGCCTGAAAGATTATTCTTGCGTTTCGCGTGCTTTGTTTTACAGAATAACTTTTCTAAGCACAATCCAAAACATATTGTGCGAACAACAAACAAAACAATGAAGAAATATAAAAATAATAACAAAATATGTGCAGCCTAATTAGGAAAATAATCTTGCTAAAAACAAAAAATATCAATATATTGGACGAAATGCGCCAAAAAAGAAGATATATGGCGAGAAAGAAGGTAATATTATAATAAGAAAATGAAAATGCATATCGCAAAATGCACAAAAAATAAAAAGATAGAAAAATGAATAAGCGAACAATGAAAAAAGTCTTGAAATGTTATTGAAAACATTTCAAGACTTTGAAATAACTAAAGAAAAAGCGAGTATTGTTATATAAAAATAAACGGCGTTAATCGAAAAACGCGCCAACCTGTTCAAGAAATGCTTCTACGTTTTCGATATGTGGGAAATGCTTGGAACAGGGAATGGTTGCGGACTCAATTGCTGGATTAACTTTGCAGTAGTCTTCCACAATTCCTACACCGTTTGGCTCGTCTTCGCCTTCGACAATATAAATGCTGTTATCCAATGTACTGAGCGCATGGCGAATGTTAATATTCATATATTTAGCACTTTGGCTTGAATATAAATACTTAGCATAGTAACCACCCTTATGAGCAGCTTCGTAATAAGCGTCCAAAACATCACCATCTACGTGGAATGGATTGTAGTAAAGCTTATCCAGGAAGAAGTCACTAATTGTTTCACGTGAAACATTTATATGATAAATAAAGGTTCCAAACACTGGCAGTTCTACGAGAAATTTAAATATTTTGTCCTTCTGAGTAGGAATCTGGGCCAGGGCAGCCATGCTTACAGGATTGACAAACATAATTTTATTAATGTTTTCTTTGTCATATGCGGCGGCAGTAGTAACAAATGAACATGAGAAGCCGCTGGCAATTATATCAGTCTTTTCTTTAATAACATTCTTGATAAAATCGCAAATGATCTGTACAAAGAGGAAATTAGTGTATGTAATTCCAGCTTTTTCAGAACGTCCGCATCCTAACAAATCGAGGGTATAAACTGTATGCTCCTGGGCAAGATGCTTCTCAACACGGGACCATTCATATCCACTTGCACCAGGCATGGCATCGTGGATCAAAAGAATAGGAGAACCGGTGCCTTTCTTTGTATAATATATTTTCCCAAAACGCCATTTGTAGTAGTTATGGTTGGAAAAATCGAGCATTTCTTTTAATTGTGAAGAGGCAACAATCACTCTATTGGACAGATGGATGACACCAGCAGCGATAGTGGTTAAGGCAGCCAGAGTCAAAAGTTTGTGTTTACTTTCTTTCATTTTTATAGAGAACCTCCTTTGAATTTGTATGTATATTATACGCCTTACGGGTGAATTTTACAATAATTTTGTGGGATTTGTACACTCTGCGGATGATATCTAAAAGGGTGGGGGAGTGAAGTAATCGTTTCCCGGACGTGAGTTCACAAGGTATATTCATCGCAGGTCGTCGCAACACTCCGGCGAGCTAACTGTCAACTG
>CAVJRB010000298.1:0-7396 GCA_963651655.1 bacterium
AGGTAAGGGTGCTTCTTCCTATGGAATAAACAAAATAAGAATCTTAAAAAGCTATTGGACAGGTAATTTTACCAATTTTCCAATAGCTTTTTTGTATATATTCCCGAACCCATGTGCAAAAAAAGAGATAAAACAGCCAATTATGTAAATGGAAAATATTCTCTTTCTTCTCATGATATAGTAAGGTCACTTAAGAAAAGCACACAAAATAAATGAAAAGTTGCGTGCTTCAAAGTAAAAAAATATGAAGGAGAAAAGTTTCATGAAAAGAAGACAGATTGCTGTATTGCTTGCAGCCATGATGATCTCAACCTCTCTTGGCACTGTTGTAAGTGCAGAAGATCAGGGAAATTCAGGAGAGAAATGGAGCGAAGAGACAACTGCAGACGGATGGGTAAAGGTTACAAATGAGGGCGGAACCACTCTTGGTTATTCCCCGGAATCCGGACTGAACCTGATTGAGGAAGATGGATATGCATTTAAGGACCTCAACGGTAACGGTGAACTGGATAAATACGAGGACTGGCGTCTGGACAATGAAGAGCGTGCAGAAGACATTGCAAGCAAACTGACAGTTGAGCAGGTTGCAGGACTTATGCTTTTTAGCTCCCATCAGTTCTCTGTAACAGAAGATGTCAGCGAAGAGCAGGCAGGATACCTGGATGACAATGTACGTGCGATTTTAAGTGCTGCTGCCGGAACTCCGGTAGAGACACAGGCAAAATGGAACAATTCCATTCAGGCTTACGTTGAGGGAACAGGTCTTGGAATTCCGGTAAATATCAGTACCGATCCACGAAACGGAGGAACAGACGTATCCAAATGGCCAGGCAACCTGGCACTGGCAGCTACCTTTGATCCTGATGTTGCAAAGGAACAGGGCGAGCAGCTTTCCAAAGAATTCCGCGCACTTGGTATTACCACATTGTTAGGACCGCAGATGGACCTTGCAACAGATCCACGGTGGCCAAGAAACCTGGATACATACGGAGAGGATCCGGCACTTTCCAGAGATCTTACACAGGCAAACGTAAGCGGTTATCAGTCCACTTATGATGAAGACGGAAACGACCTTGGCTGGGGAGATGAAAGTGTTACAACCATGATCAAGCACTGGCCAGGTGATGGAATGGGTGAAGGCGGACGTGAGTCACACGGATCAAGCGGAAAATATGCTGTATATCCAGGAGACAATTTCCAGGCACACTTAATTCCATTTGTGGATGGCGGTCTGAATCTGGAAGACAGCAGCACAGGTTCTGCAACATCCATTATGAGTTCTTACTCTATCGCATACAGCGATGATGAGGAATATGGCGAATTAGTAGGAAGTGCATTCAGTGAATATAAGCTGCAGCTTCTCAGAAGCTATGGTTATGACGGAATCATCTGCAGTGACTGGGGCGTAGTTGGTGATATGCCGCTGGCTGATACCACAGTTTCCGCTGCATGGGGCGTAGAAGACCTGACACAGGGCGAGCGCTGCTACAAAGCACTTATGGCTGGTGTTGACCAGTTCGGAGGCTTGAATGAAACAGCTCCGATCATGGAAGCATATCAGATGGGTGTTGACGAAATCGGTGAGGATGCAATCCTTGAGCGTTTCCAGGATTCCGGAAGACGTCTTCTGAAAACCTACTTCTATGCAGGACTTTTTGATAACCCATATGTAGATGTTGATTATGCAAAAGAGGTTGTTGGAAGTGACGAAGCAGTAGCAGATGGACAGGCAGCTCAGCTGAAAAGTATTGTTATGCTGAAAAATGACGGTGCAATTGCAGAAGCAACCACAGATGAAAAACCAACCGTCTATGTTCCGCTTGTATACAGACCATCTTCACAGGGCTACGCTGGCGTAACACCGGCATCCGCAGAGCTTCCGGTTGACAGAGCAGTTCTGGATCAGTATTTCAATGTTGTAACAGATACTGTAAGTGATACTTATACAGGTCCGGAGGATGAGGAAGGCAACCCGACTCTTCAGTATTCTGACATTGTACGTGCTTCTGCTGATGAGCTTGCAGATGTAGATTATGCAATGGTATTTGTAGACGGACCATCCTATACACACAGCTTCGCAGGTATCGGATATGATTCTGAGAACGAAGTATATACACCGCTTTCCTTACAGTATCGTCCGTATACCGCTGACAGTGACAGTGTTCGTACCGAGTCCATTTCCGGTGATACAGAAGAGTCCATGGTAGAAAGCGTATATGGTGCACAGCCGGTTATTTCCAAAGAAAACCGTTCTTACTATGGAGAAACTGCAACCTCAAATGTGGAAACAGACCTTGACATGATCCTGGATGTAAAGGCAAATATGCCGGAAGACAAAAAGATCATTGTTGCAGCAAATGCAAGAAACGCATTCGTAGTATCTGAGTTTGAAAGCGAAGTAGATGCAATTCTGGTTGGCTTCAACGTAGACGATTCTGTATTCCTTGATATTGCAGCTGGTAAAGTAGAGCCGTCCGGACTTCTTCCGGTACAGTTCCCGGCAAGCATGGAAGCTGTAGAAGCTCAGCTTGAGGATGTTCCAAGAGATATGGAATGCTATGTAGATGCAGATGGAAATACTTATGATTTCGCATTCGGATTAAACTGGTCTGGCGTAATCAATGATGAGAGAGTTGAGAAATACAATGTAGAGCCTCTTACAGAGCCAACTGCACAGCCAGTAGAATAATATAGAATAGGTTTTACCGCCCACAGGCGACATTACCAATCATAAAAGCAGCAGGGACGGAGATCTTTCGTCCCTGTTTCAGTAAAGGAGTTAAAGTATGATAGATTTTCTTGCAAATCTGCTGAAGCCTATTGTAATCCCAATGGGTGTAAGTGAAGCAGACCTTTTGTACTATCTGAATGCATCCAGCAGTTATATTACTGCGGTTTTACTTGCATTCGTGCTTATGATCATAATCATGTTTGCCGCTTCCAAGGTAAAAAAGGGATGGAAGCACTTTGTAAGATGGCAGGCTGTTCTTGCATTTTTTGTAACCATTGTAGTAGTCATCAATGGAGTCTGCTATGGCCCTCTGTACAATAATGTTTCCGGATTTTTGAATGCCTCAAAAGTAGAGCTGGCAGATGATACCGTGGCACAGAGCCTGGATACCATAGAAAAAATCGGGCAGGAAGGTTTTGTCCTTCTGAAAAATGAAAGTACACTTCCGCTTGCTTCCGATGTGAAAAAGCTGAATGTTTTTGGCTGGGCCTCCACACAGCCGATTCTTGGCGGAACCGGATCCAGTGCTTCCAGTGCCGCAGCAGCAACAGATATTCTTCAGTCTCTGGAAAACGCTGGTTATGAGACAAATTCCGCTCTGACCAATATGTATACAGAATATCGCAGTGAAAGACCTGCTATTGATATGAATGGTCAGGATCTCACACTTCCAGAGCCTCCAAAGGACTATTATACCGATGAGATAATGAAAGAAGCTGAGGGTTTTTCTGATACTGCACTTGTTGTAATCGGAAGAGTTGGTGGTGAGGACTATGATCTTCCTACAGATATGAGTCAAGTAATAAACGGAACTTATGATGTGGCAGAGGATGTATCTGTAAGCCCTGCAAACTATACATATTTTAATGCATCTTACACAAACAACGGAGATTATGATGATTTCGAAGAAGGAGAATCCTACCTGGAACTTTCCAAAACAGAGAAAGACCTGATTGATACGGTCTGCGGTGCATTTGACAAGGTTGTAGTTGTAGTAAACGCAAATAACCCCATGGAGCTTGGCTGGGTGAATGATTATGACCAGATTGGGGCTGTTATTCTGGCTCCAGCACCTGGAGTTGCAGGCTTCCAGGCTCTTGGACAGATCTTAAACGGTGAGGTGAATCCATCTGGAAAAACCAGTGACACTTATGTTTATGATCTGTTAGATACACCAACTATTAACAATATTGGAAATCATTCCTTTACCAATATGGATGATGAAAAAACAAAGCTTGCCAAGAAGGACAGTACCTACGAGGGAAGTGCCGCATTTCTTGATTATGTGGAAGGAATTTATGTGGGCTATAAGTTCTACGAAACAGCTGCAGAAGAAGGCCTTTTCACTTATGAAGATAAAGTTCAGTATCCGTTTGGATATGGCTTAAGCTATACAACTTTTGAAAAAACAATTTCCAATTTTAAAGACAAAGATGATGAAATCACTTTTGATGTAAAAGTAACCAACACAGGAGATGTTGCCGGTAAAGATGTGGCAGAAATCTATTTCACTCCACCATATGAGAATGGCGGAATTGAAAAATCTGCTGTGAACCTGATCGATTTCGAGAAAACAGACCTGCTGGAGCCAGGCGCTTCCCAGACATTATCTTTTACTATTGCAAAAGAAGATCTGGCATCTTATGACTCTGATGAAATTAAAGTTTCAGGCGGCGGCTATATCCTGGAAGCTGGTGAGTACACAATTTCTGTTCGCTCTGATTCCCATACTGTAGATGCTGAGGAAAGTTTTACAGTAGATGATGATATTGATTACAGCAAAGATGGACGTGCCAGCGACCAGCAGGCTGCTGTTAACCAGCTTCAGGATTTCACAAGAGGAGATTTTGAACAGTTATCCAGAGCAGATGGTTTCGCAAATTATGTTACAACCTGCGGAAAAGTTCTGAATGAGGAAGATTGTGAAGCAACCCAGGAAGAAATCGATGCGATTACTGCAAATACAGCAGCTGAATATGATAAAAAACGGTATGATAATGAAGACGACGAGATGCCGGTAATGGAAGCGGATAACGGACTTGTTTTGGCAGATCTTTCCGGTGCTGATTATGATGATGAAAAATGGGATCAGCTTCTTGATGAGATGAGCTTTGACGATATGCTGAATCTGGTCAACGTTGGTGGATGGCAGACAGTAGAAGTAAAATCTATTGGCAAGGTTGCAACTTCTGACTGTGATGGACCGGCTGGTCTTAATAACTTTATTACCGGTGCTTACGGAACCACTTTCCCGGCGGAAGTTCTTATGGGACAGACCTGGAGCAAGGATATGGCACTTGAGATCGGTTCCTCCATGGGTTCTGAATTTGCAGCTGCTGAAAACTATGGATGGTATGGTCCTGCTATGAATATTCACAGAAGTGCTTTTGCGGGACGTAACTTCGAGTATTATTCAGAAGACGGCGTATTATCTGGTCTGCTGGCAAGCAGGGAAGCACAGGGCGCAGCCCAGTTTGGCGTGTACCCATATCTGAAGCATTTCGCATTAAATGACCAGGAAACAAACAGATGCGGAATCCTTCTTACTTATGCTTCTGAACAGGCTATGCGTGAGATTTATCTCAAACCGTTTGAAATTGCAGTGAAAAATTTCCAGGGTAAGAGTCTGGCAGTTATGTCCTCCTTTAACTGGATCGGAACCGTACCCGCGTGTGCAAATGGAAATCTGCTGAATAATGTGCTGCGAGATGAATGGGGCTTCCAGGGTATGGTAGAAACCGATTATGACGGTTCCTACGGATATATGATCACAGATAATTCCATCCATAATGGAAATGACCTTATGCTGGGATACGGAAGCTATGACACCAATAAGCTTGATAAGAAGAATCCTTCTACTGTAAAAGCAATGAGACAGGCCTGCAAAAATATTCTGTACACAATTGCAAACAGCGGTTATTATGCAGAGGGTACACCTGTAGAAACAACCAACCATATGGGTGAACTGTTTACAATCCTGAATGTGGCAACAGCAGGTATTGTAGTTGTGATAGAACTGCTTCTTCTTATCCGTATTTTCCTAAAAAAGAGAAAGGAAAAAATGGCGGTGAAAGTTATTACAGAGGAGAATGAAGCTGAATAACATTAAGTAAATGGAAATCAAGATATAGTATTGAAAAGGCGAATGTTTAGTTCTTATGAAAAGAATAGCATTCGTCTTTTTGCCATACAATACAATAAGCACTTAATTTTCAAGTATCATAGAAAATTAAGTGCTTACTTTACAAATAAAATCAGTTTACAGCCGGTTTTCTAAAAAGATTAAAAATCCCTGTCTGCTCGATCAATCTTGTGATTGTAAAGAAGATAAAGGAATCAATTGGCCACATGATTAGGTTCTTTATAGTACGCATTGGGAGGATTGCAAGGAAGCCTTTTCCGTAGAGCATGTCCAGCCATAAGGTGTTCAACAGGACGTTTACGATCAGAACGACAACCAGTTTTGCAATCAGTACACGGCGGAAGGTGAGCTTATGCTTGTAGTAAAAACATCCGTAAATAAATGCCGCAAGCATTGCATTAAAGGTGAATCCAAAGAAAAATGGTCCATCCGGGCGGATAAAGAATTTCACAATATCCAGCACACCGGCGAACAGGCATCCTGTAACAGGTCCAAACAGATAATCCGCAATCTGGTTGGGAATACCGGAAAATCCAATTTTTACATAGGGACCGATGTTGATAGAAGCGACTGAATTTAAGATCAGTGCCAGGGCAGCAAGCATTGCACAGACTGCCAGGGTAGAAGTGGTTTTCAGCTCTTTAGCTGAAGTGAGAAACATGTTCTTTGTTTTCTCCATAAAAAAATTACCTCCTTTTCTTTTTCGCTCACAATAGGAGATAATCTATGGATTCATATTTATCTTCTGTTGCAGCGAGAAGCAATTCACGTACCGCAAGATTTCTCTTTTCGCTCCGGCAACTCTCCATCCGGAAGGCACTGTACGCTCATGAACTTACTCTGCATTACTTTAAAAGGGGCAGTATATAGCAGATTGCTGAAAAAAGCAAGTAAAAAGTACGTAAAGTTAGATAAAAATGCGAGTTCCTGTTCCTGGGTAGGTCGTGCACAGCAATATTTTAGAAAATTTTCAGATTTGTGAGACCTCTTTTGCATGGAAATAAATTTTAGAGTATGCTATATTGGTTGTAGAAGAGGAGGTGTCAAAAACGGCTGAAAAAAATAACGTGAAACCGGATACTATACTAAAGACGTTTTGGAGAGACAATAACCACTTCGCAGATTTATTCAATGCTGCATTGTTTGATGGAAAACAGGTATTAAACCCAAGTGATCTCATGGAAGTGGACACAGATGTTTCCTCTCTGGTGAAATTTAATGGACATGTGGAAACGGTCCAGAAGGTACTGGATGTTGTGAAAAAGACGGCATATGGAGTCGATTTTGCGATATGGGGCCTGGAGAACCAGGCGAAAATACACTATGCGATGCCGCTTCGGCATATGCTGGGAGATTCTTTCTCATATCTGAAAGAATATAACGAGATTGCGGCAAAAAACAAGGCAGAAAAAGATTTTGAATCTTCCGATGAATTTCTTTCGAATTTTAAGAAAACAGATCGGCTTCATCCTGTAATAAGCTTATGCGTGTATTATGGAGAGAAAGAATGGGATGGACCGTTT
>CAVJRB010000298.1:7406-10695 GCA_963651655.1 bacterium
CCTGCTTCAGCTAAGGGAAAGCGAATTACTTCGCTTCCATAATTCAGATGTGGAAACGGTATTCGATGTAAGCCGTTCCATCTACGAACGAAATTTCACCAAAATAAATACGAAGTATAAAGATAAAGCAATTCCAGCAGAGCTTGGAGTGGTAATTGGGGCAATTACAGCATCCAAGAAGTTAATAAACCAGGCTTTGAAATCAGAAGAAAAAGGAGGAAAGATTTATATGTGTAATGCATTAGAGGAATTGGTAAATGAAGGCGTTCAGAGAGGCAGACAGGAAGGAATTTTAGCAAATATCCGAACCTGTAAAACATTTAATGTCAGTAAGTCCGACACAATTAAAAACATCATAAAAGAGTTTGGTTTGTCAGAAGATCAGGCAAAAGAATATGTGGAAAAATACTGGTAAGCTTTGAATGTATATGGAAATAGGTGACGGGCAGAATTGCGGAGAGTATATCATTTTGATAGGCAGTAACCGCAGTGACTGCAACCTCAGCTCCCATGCGCGGGCCAAGATAGGTGGTAGACCATGCCGGAGTAGCCGACCAGAGATGGATTGCCAGTGCTGCCGCAGACGGTGATCCCAACCAGGTAATGGACAGGCGCAGAGAAATCTGATTGACATATTTATAGGTGCAAGTTAATATAATAGAAATAACAGGCAGTGTGCGTGACTGTCAGATGATGCTGGAGGGCTCTGCCAATGCAGGACCTTTCTTTTCAAATAACAGCTTATGAGGAAAACGAACATGGTAAAAATTATTTCAGACAGTACCTGTGATCTTTCTTTGGAGTTATTGGAGCGGTATGACATTGACATTCTTCCGCTTCATATTCTTCTGGGAGACCAGGAATATGAAGATGGGAAAAACATTACCCCGGACCAGATTTATGCCTGGTCCGATGCAAATAAGACAACGCCCAAAACGTCTGCTCCCGCTTTGGCAGATGCCATGGAGCTTTTTGCTCCCTATGTTAAGGCTGGAAGGGAAATTGTCTGCTTTTCGATTTCTGCAGGCATGTCCACATCCGGAAATGTGATGCGCCTTGCAGCCGAAGAACTTGGGGCATCGGAGCAGATCACGGTGATTGATTCTGCCAACCTTTCCACAGGAATCGGGCTTCTTGTAGTGGAAGCTGCGATTCTGGCCCAAAATAACAGCACAGCCGCCGAGATTGTCTCCGCCATAGAGAAGCTGAAACCAAATGTGCGTGCAAGCTTTGTTGTGGATACCTTAACTTATTTATATCGCGGCGGACGCTGCAATGCGGTAGCGGCCATGGCAGGCGGTGTTTTGAAGCTGCATCCGAAGATCGTAGTGGAAAATGGGGCTATGAATGCTTCCAAAAAATATCGGGGGAAAATTGCTTCTGTGATCATGTCCTACGTAAAAGATATGGAAAATGATTTAAAAAATGCGAGACCGGAACGTGTGTTTATCACCCATTCCGGTTGTGACCGGGAAACAGTAGAGAAGGTGCGGGCTTACCTGGAAGAGCTTGGCGTTTTTGAGGAGATATTGGAAACCAGAGCGGGCGGTGTGGTTTCCAGCCATTGCGGCCCGGGTACGCTTGGGGTTTTGTATATTGCGTTATGATTATTCAGACTGGCATGCGCACGGACATTCCGGCATTTTATTCCCAGTGGCTGTGCAACAGGCTAAAAGAAGGATTTGTGCTGGTCCGCAATCCCTATCAGCCCCAGCAGGTGACCCGGTATTTACTGGATCCGTCTGTGGTTGACCTGATTGCTTTTTGTTCCAAAAATCCGGCGCCAATGCTTTCCCATATGGATTTGCTTAAGCTGTATGGAATGTACTGGTTTGTTACCATTACCCCTTATGGGAAAGAAATCGAGCCCCTGGTTCCGGAATATGAAAAGGTGCTGGATACATTCCGGCGATTATCTGAGATTGCAGGCCCGGATTCCATGGGATGGCGGTATGATCCCATATTTTTGAATGATACCTACACGGCAGCCTGTCATCTGGAAAAATTTGCCCAGATGGCGGCTGCACTGGAAGGATATACCCATACCTGCGTGATTAGTTTTATAGACCTGTATCAGAAAGTACGAAGAAATTTTCCGGAAGTCCAGGAGGTTTCTAAGGCGGACCGTTTATATCTTGGGAAAAACATGATCCAGATCGCGGTCGCCCATGGGATGACGGTTTACCCGTGTGGGGAAGGAAAGGAACTGGCTGCTTATGGCGCCGACTGCAGCGGCTGCATGACAAAGCGAACCTACGAAAAAGCACTTCATACCACACTTGCAATCCCGAAGAAACAGCCTCTTCGAAAGGAGTGTGCCTGCTTTATGGGAAATGACATTGGAGCGTATAATACCTGCCTCCATATGTGCAGATACTGCTATGCCAATTACGATTCCAGAACCGTAAAACAAAATTATGCCCTCCACGATCCCGCCTCCCCCTTCCTCATCGGCCGCCAGCAGCCAGATGATCTCATACACCCAGCAGAACAAAAAAGCTGGATCGACGGGCAGCTGGTGCTGGAGTTTGTTTAGCTGTTACTGCTCACTGGTAATGTTCCGCGAGGTGTTTTGTGTGAACAAAGTTCACAGAAAACCCGAGAATTGCGGCGCGAAATCATGCAAAGCATGATTTCTGTGCATCGCGAAGCGTGTTACTGGGCACGGAGTGAACAGTAACGTTTAGCTGAAAAGATGAATCCCCCTTACGGGCAGCAGCGATGCTGCCTGTCTGGGGGAATTTTTATGTGTTGTTTGGTGAAAAAAGATATTAAAAGGTGGATAAATGTGGTATATTAGTAATATTAAGAGTGATGAGGTGGTATTTATGGATAAAAGGTTTTCAGCAGTATTTAAACCTGGAACATATCCACAGATGACATATGTGTCCAGAGAATCAAAAGGGACCAAATACACATATGAAGAAAGATTACAGCAGAGTTTGGCGATAGATGGATATTTGACTTACATTGTGGGACCTTCCAAAATAGGAAAGACAGTATTGTGTGAAAAAGTCATAGGAACGGCAAACATGGTATGCATGTCAGGAAATGATTTTTCAAAAGAAAAGGATTTCTGGTCAGGAATTGGGAAAAAAGTAGGAATTTCCATGGAGGGTGCAGTTAGCGAAGAAAGTGCAGCTTTTTCTGACAGTGAACAGAAATCTGTGACTGTAACCAAAAACTATTTTGTTACAAAAGACAGAGTAATTGCCTACTTCAAAGAAAATGAAAAAGTGCTGGTTTTGGATGATTTCCATTATGCTCCGCAGGAGATACAGTATGATAT
>CAVJRB010000299.1:0-2659 GCA_963651655.1 bacterium
TTCCTGAACCTTCGCATAAGTGGGATTGGCCATGATACCGGAAAATTCGATTACCGTTTTGCCTGCTTTTTCCAGGATATTCATTACTTCCTCATAAATTCCGTTCTTTTTGATGGAGCCGCCGCCATAGGCTAACAGCACCCGGTCGCCATATTTACTGGAAAGACAGGAAAGATACTCTTTCACACACCCTTTTCCGAAAAATACTTTTGTAGAATTTTCAAAGATAAAATTGTTCATTTTATACGCCCTTCCTTTCACTGCATAATTTCTTTCTGCTGCAAAATGCGGGAAATATTCCTCACACCTTTTTATCATTATAAAGAAAATGAGACCCCGGCAGAAGTCTCATTTGGTTATGCAGTGTAAACCATAAGGTTATATGTCTGTTTTCTTTGCTATTTAGTGCCGGAGCGTATTTGAAAAAATTACAATTCCCGGGTTTTTTCAATGGCGTTTAAAACCTTTTTGACCTTTTCAGAAGGCTCCGGAGAATACAGAAGGCCAAATGGGATTCCATAATTCCAGTTTACGGGAATCAGCTTCATAAGCGGATGGACGCTTTCCCAGCTTTTTATGGCCAGCAACACATCGTTGCTGTTTTCGCACCGATTAAAGGTCTCTACATTATAGATATCAAAATCCACAATATTGATTTCAGGATGGTGTTCCCACAGATCGTCTCGCAAAATATCAACGTACTCGCTCCATCCCCGATGGATCAGCATAAGATTCTCTCCATAGAGATCCTGAAGCTCAAGGCACTCTCTTCCGGCAAGTCTGTGGTGAATGGACATGGCACAGCAGAAAGTTTCTCTGGATATTTCAATTCCTCTGCATTTTCGAAGATCCAGCAGGGTATCGTCAAAAATTCCAGCTACCACATCTATGTTCTGACCCAGGTTTCCCAGAATCTCCCGGGCATTTTCCGGTGTGTTCTCAAATGGGATCAGCTGGAATTTTATCTCCGGGTACAGTTCCTGTATTTTTGGAAAAAGCCCGGCAAAAATCTGAGGAGGCGTCATGGGCGAAATGCCTACGCGAATAATTTCTTTGTCTCCCCGCATTACATTTTCTGCGCGGAGTAAAGATTCCTTGCTGTATTGTATAATATATTTTGCATCTTTATAAATGGACTTGCCGGCTTCCGTTACAATAAGACCTCGATGGGTACGGTCAAATAACTGCAGATTCAAACTGCTTTCCAGTGAATTGATCTGTTTGATTACAGCAGGTGCTGTGATAAATAATTTCTCTGCTGCCTTACTAAAGCTTCCGGCTTCTACTACACACAAAAACGTTTCAAGCTGGGGATTATAAAGCATACTTTGTACCTCCTGTTCTTTCGTTAAATTGTATCTCTTTTTTCCAAAAAGTACAAGACTATTTCCCGGTGCTACTATGAACAAAAGCTCAATACAACAAGAAAAGCCTGCAATACCGCCCATTCAGACGGTATCGCAGGCTTCCTTTACGCTACGACACGATAAGCACAGTGTGCTTATACTATATATTTATAATGCGGACTTGCCGCGGGTGATTCTTATTCCTCTGTTCCGTACAGAGTGATCAGCTTCTGCAGATACTCATATCTTGCCTTAGCCTCAGACTGGTTCTTAGCGAACAGTCTTGCAGCCTTCTCAGGATTCTGACGCTGTAAGGAGTTGTAACGAACCTCACCATTTAAGAATTCCTGATAATCTGTCATATCCGGTGCTTTGGAATCAAGGCTGAACTTGCTTCCCTCTGCAGCAGGATTGAAGCGGAAGTTGTGCCAGTATCCACACTTAACAGCCAGCTCTTCCTCTGTCTGAGCTTTGGACATACCCTTCTTGATACCATGGTTGATACATGGAGCGTATGCGATGATAAGTGATGGTCCCGGATAAGCCTCTGCCTCTGCAATTGCTTTGATAGCCTGGTTGAAGTCAGCTCCCATGGAGATCTGAGCAACATATACATAGCCATAGCTCATTGCGATAGAAGCCATATCTTTCTTCTTGGTCTCTTTACCGCCAGCTGCGAACTGTGCGATCGCACCTGTAGGTGTAGACTTGGAAGACTGTCCGCCTGTGTTGGAGTAAACCTCTGTATCAAATACCATAACGTTGATGTCACGTCCGCTTGCGAGAACATGGTCAACACCGCCGAAGCCGATATCGTAAGCCCATCCGTCACCACCGAAGATCCACTGGGATTTCTTAGCGAGGAAGTCTTTCTGTGTAAGGATGTCTTTTGCCTTGTCGCATCCGCATGCCTCAAGAGCTGCAACCAGTTTCTCAGTTGCTGCACCGTTGGTAGCACCGCAAGCGAAGGTATCCAGCCATTCCTGACCAGCAGCCTTAACGTCTTCGTTGTCTCCGTTAGCTACAACATCTTCAACTTTTGCTTTCAGGCCATCACGGATAGCTTTCTGAGCAAGAAGCATACCATAACCGAACTCAGCGTTGTCCTCGAATAAGGAGTTGCCCCATGCAGGACCCTGACCCTTAGCATTTACGGTATATGGTGTAGAAGGTGAGGAGTTACCCCAGATAGAGGAGCATCCTGTCGCGTTTGCGATGTACATTCTGTCACCGAACAGCTGGGTAATCAGCTTCGCGTACGGAGTCTCGCCACATCCTGCACAAGCGCCGGAGAACTCGAGCAGCGGCTGCTT
>CAVJRB010000300.1:0-3078 GCA_963651655.1 bacterium
TTGTAGCAGATCATGGCGTAAACCATGAGAAAGGACATCATCAGGGTAAAGACTACATTTTGAAACTTTGTTTTTGGCATAAAATTGTTCTCCTTTTTCTAAAAATGGGTACAAAAAAGACACATGTGTTGTTCGTTATCAAGCGTACACTTGTGTCGTTTCCAATTTTATACCAGAGCTAATTTGCTATTTAATTGTTTACCGAGTGATTATTATACCATATAATCGGAGAATTGCAATTAAAAAATTTATGGATATTTGCGGAATACGATAGATTTTATGCACTTTGCGTGAAAAATGGAAAACTGGAAGGCTGGAATGTTACAATATTTACATATATGGAAAACAATAAAAAAGTAAAAGGAGAGCGAAGCAGATGAAAAAGTTAATAGTACTGGCAATGACTGGTTCTCTGCTGCTGACAGGAAACGCGGTTTTTGTACTGGCAGAAGAAACTGTCAGCGAAGAAACAACGGATGAGGTTGCCGGCGAAGAAGCATCAGGCGAAGAGGCTGAAGCAGAAACTGCAGACAGTGCATCAGCGGACGGTGAGGTTTCCAAATATCGTGCCTGCGAGCACACCAACAGCTACAAGCTGGCAGAGGACAGCCATGAGGCAACCGATACAGAAGGCGGTCTTCGCCATTATGTGTGCAGCGAGTGCGGCGCAGAGTATTCTTATCAGACAGATCCCCTGGTATATGAGGTAAACCCGAAGACTGGCGAACCGGCAGATCAGTCTGGTTTCAGCAATCCGGTTCTTCCGTCCTGGGAGTATGTACCGGATGGAGAGCCTCACGTATTCTGGTCCAGAGATGATGAAGAGTGGCGTGTATATCTTTATGGTTCCCATGACAAAGAGGGAAAAAGCATGTGCAGCGCAGAGCAGGTTCTCTGGTCAGCACCTGTTTACGATTTGACAGACTGGAGATACGAAGGTGTGATCCTGGATATTTCTGAGGGAAATACATACGGCGGAAATATGCTGTTTGCCCCGGATGCAGAATATGATGTGACGACAGATACTTATTATATGGTATCCAGCCAGGTATTTGAGAACTCGGTTCTCCGTTCCTCCACAAGCCCGGCAGGCCCGTGGGACCCGGATCAGGCGCTTCTTACCATCCCGATCAAGAACAGCTATGACCCAAGCCTTTACATTGAAGACGAAACCATTTACATGGCAGTTTCCAACATGACCTCCGGTTATGCGGATAACGAAGAAATCAGCAAAATGGTAGAAGAAGACAATTATACCACAGGTATGAAGCATGTGGCTTCTATCTACAAACTGGATGGAAATGCAAACGATGGTTATGAAATCGCAGAGACAACCTGGTGCCCAACTGATGAGCGTGATTATCTGCCGATTTTCGAGGGACCGTCTCTCACAGGATATGTGGATGAACTGGGAGCCTATGTACTTCTTTATGTAAGCTATGAAGTCGGCGCTGACGGAGCATTCTATAATTCTGCAATCTCCTATGTATGGACAGATGACCTGATGAACGGTACATGGCATTATGGCTCCAATGGAGTTGAGAATGATATTGTAGGATACGATACAAGTGTGCTGATCAGCGGCGACCACGGCAACGTGATTTCCGATACAAGCGGCCGCTATGTGAAAAATCAGGAGACCGGAGAAATGGAATTCACTGATTTTGCAACTTATATCAGCGGAAACAACCATGGAGGAATGGCAAAAGTAAATGGAAAATGGTATTTCTTCGGTCATCGCCAGACAAACGCAAGCAACGCATCCCGTCAGTCTATTGTAGGCCAGATCGGTGTGGGAACAGCAGAGGATGGAAGCCCGGTTATCACTCCCATGGAATTTACCTCCTGCGGCGCAGCAGACAGCATGGATGCATTTAGCACATGGAATGCAAATTCCACCACTTACCTTCTGGAAGCAATTGATCATCCGGCACCATCCACAGAAGGGGACAATGTGCACAGTGACTGCCTTGCAAACGGACCGTACATTGTAGCAGACCGCGACCAGGATGCCGTTCACACTACCTGTGTAACAAACCTGAAGGACGGAAATATTGTGGGTTATAAATATCTTGACTTCGGGGATGCTGGAAACGATACCCTGAAAATGCTGGTTTCCAAAAACGCAGACTGTGCAGATGGGTCTGTGGACATTTACCTGGATGCACCGTCAGAAGACCAGGGCGGAACTCTTGCAGGAACTCTGGAACTGACCGCTGACGCAGTAGAAAATGCCCAGAGTAAAGAGGATGGCTCCGACGGAACCTCCTGGAGTTGGCTTGAGGCAGACTGTGATCAGGAAATCTCCGGTGTCCATGCAGTATACTTCGTTTTCCACGGCGAGGAAGGCAAGATAATCTGCAGCTTTGATCAGTTTGGATTTGAGAGAAACTAAAAACGAGTAACTGATAATCTGAATCAGAGGCATTGTGAAAATTGTACATTCTCACAATGCCTTTTTTGTGCATAACTGTGAAGGAGTAGCAGACTGCCCTGCAAGCTGCGCATTGGTTTTGTACTACTTGCGATAAATTTCATACACTTTACGTTAAAAATGGGTACGGGAAATTTCTGATGCTATAATAAAATCACAATGTAAATCATGCTGTCCTCTGATTCGTAGACAGGGGAGCGATAAAGTTATTTCTTAAATGATTTTCCACATACAGAGAATGTTTGGGAAATGATTTCGCTCTGGAGCGTGTTTGAAAAAGGATCTAGGAAAGAGGCAGCAAAGCAAAAACAGTAAATGGAGGATGAAGTATGAAAACAAAGCAGGCTGTAAATCCGTACCTTCCAAGCTGGGAATACGTGCCGGACGCAGAACCGCATATTGTGGACGGACGTGTATACATATATGGCTCTCACGATCTTTTTAATGGCTTGAATTTCTGTCTGGGCGATTATGTATGCTGGTCAGCTCCGGTAGATGATCTTGGAAACTGGCGTTACGAGGGATGTATTTTTAAGAGAGAACAGGATCCGGCAGCGCCGAAGATCCGTCTTACCAATGGTCTGGCAGCACCGGATATGATCCAGGGACCGGACGGAAAATTTTATCTTTACTATTTCATGGGC
>CAVJRB010000301.1:0-799 GCA_963651655.1 bacterium
AATGGGAAGCATTTTCGCAGTTCTTGTAGCACAGTACATCGGAAATATCGAAAATGTAATCATGGTATCCCCCACCCATGTGCCCTTTGAGGGAACCTCAAAAGATAAAAAACACATGACCGGGCACAGTGTTGCCACCTGGAGAAACGAAGACATCCCCTTTGTCAAAACAGATTTCTCCAAAAGAAAAGCTTCCCGGTATTACCACACCGATCTTGCCCCGCACAAGGTCATGGGCATGTGGCTTTCCTTTTATGAAGCCTACCAGGATAAGGCCGCAGAAGAGCAGGCCCACCTGGAAATTGAGAAAACCAGCGCAAGGATACTGCTGATTGCCGGAGCCGGGGACGAAGCATGGCCCTCCAGCTACTCCGTATCCTATATCGACCAATATCTGAAAGAAAAAAATTACCAGAAGGAATACAAATCCATCCTCTACCCAAACGTAAGCCATCTGACTGGAATGATGCCAAATAAAACCCGCGAAAAAGCTTTATACCGAATGCTTCCCCTTGTGGGAATCATCTACAAAACCTTCGGAAAGCACAAAAAAGAATGCATGGCAGCACTTAAACAGTCTGAGAAA
The DNA here is from genome assembly GCA_963651655.1 of bacterium. Lineage (GTDB taxonomy): Bacteria > Bacillota > Clostridia > Lachnospirales > Lachnospiraceae > Blautia_A. Next base: position 587 of record CAVJRB010000301.1, read on the forward strand.
GAAATTATAGAGTGGCTGAAAAAATAAAGGAGGCACCATGATTTTTCAAAAAGCAGTCCGCCTGGACATTCTCGGAACCAATTCCGTAGCCGAAAGCCTATACACCAGCTGCGGCTTCCAGTTCGTACAGCAAAAAATAATGTTCTATGAAGACACCGGCTGGACAGAATATAAAATGTACGAATTAAATTTGTAAACGCCGGCATACAGCTC
>CAVJRB010000301.1:885-3652 GCA_963651655.1 bacterium
AGCTCTCCACATTCATAAGGAGCAAAAAAACAGAGTAATTCTAAAAAAATAAAAGTCCCCCTCACAGCAGCATCCTGATAAAATACTTTTGTCTCATACAAATCTAATAAAATAACGAAAGCAGGATGTATCTATGAAAGTATATAAAAGACAGGAACACGATATTGCCCCTCTTGCACAGGCAGACCCTTATATGATCAAAGGAGAAGACGGCAGATACTATATGTATGCAACAGAAGGTCAGATTTACAGCAGCGACCGGCTGTTGGGGGAATGGAAGTATGAGGGAATCGGATTACATATGCCAGGACAGAAGGTATGCTGGGCTCCAAGCGTAATCTATCTTGACGGAAAATATTATATGTACTATTCCAGCATGGATGAAGACTGTGAGGAAGAGCACGGACACAAGCTTCGGGTTGCAGTATCCCATAAGCCGGAAGGACCATTTGAATATGTAAAAACCATACTTCCGCCTTTTGCCATTGATGCCCATACCGTTCAGACACCTTCCGGACTTTATCTGTTTTACTGCAATAATGACTACGAGGCAGACCGGGCAGGAACCAGAATTTTCTGTGATAAACTGACCGATCCTTTAACCGTGGAAGGAAATCCCGTCTGCGCAGTGTGGCCCACATTGGACGAAGAAATCTACATGAAAGACCGTTTCCGGAAAGGACAGCACTGGCATACCATTGAAGGTGCCTTTTACTTTTTTAAAGATGGGATCCATTATCTGATGTATTCAGGAGCCTGCTATCAGAATCCAACCTATTTCATCGGATACTGTACTGCCAAAGGTCCAGAGGATGCGGACCTTCGAACCCTGCAGTGGAAAAAATACCCGGATGAAAACACCTACCAGCCCCTTCTTACCAAAAATGAAATTGCGGAAGGACTTGGACATAACAGTGTCTTATACGAAAACGGCAAATATTATATCATCTATCACGCAAGGGATTACGGTGATATTGAAAAAGAAGAGGATACGCGTTCCGCCCGTATTGACGAACTGATGGTGGACAACGGAAAATTAAGCGTGAAAAGGCTGTAGTTTCCCGCACAGAAAACAAACCAAATCATAAAAATAAAAAGCGTGGTGAATATAGATGGATACCAGATAAGGAATCATCTATGTCCACCGCATTTTTTTATAGAAAAAAACAGCTTTTCTTTCCAATACAGCAAAATAATAGAGTGAACAATAAAAAAATATATAAATTTCTTGCTGTTTCTATGCTATACTAAGACTACATATACAGTGGGTGAGGTGGGGAAATGAAAATCCGAAACAAAATCTTATTAGTAGTTCTTATTGTGCTGCTTTCCAACGGAATTCTGATTAACCTGGCATGGTACAGCAGCAGTAACCGTATGACAGACAAGTATCTTACTGACATTTCGCAAAGTGCCATGAAAGATGCATACCAGGCGTTCGAATATCTGCTGGTAGACACTTCCTACATGGCAACCATGATTTCCCTCAATGAGAAAAATATTGTCAGCCCGGTTAAGAATCTCCGGGAAAAAGAAATCAAAACCAGCAGCGGACAGTGGAATCAGGAATATTTGAAAAACAAAAGGGTCATTTCCGATTACATAGCCAGTATGAACGGATATAAATATTACATTGTAGGAATCACAATTGTGGTAGATTCCGACTGCGTATTTTCGACCTCATATCTGATGCAGAACCATGAGGAAATATACCAGGATATTCTGACTCTGGACCAGGAACAGCTGAAAACCAATATGATCCTGATGGATCCCATTCATGTGGAAGGGGGAAAATCCACCCTTTCCAGTGATTATGTAGTCCCGGTAGTAAGGGCAATTCTTGATAAGAAGCGCCAGCCCATCGAGTATGTGGTGCTGTATTTTGACTACGGCGTCATCGAAAAAATGTTTGCAGCCAATCTGCCGGAAGGAAGCCATTTTCAGGTGATCAATGAAAATCAGTCTATCATTTTTTCAAACTGTGGGGATGAGATCCTGAATGAGAAAAATCCAGAGAAAGGATTTGTTTACAACACCTTTCAGGCAGACAATGTAGACTGGAAATTTACCATGGCGCTTCCATCCCAGTATTACATAAAAGACATTAACCATACCGTTTACGCAACCATCCTTATGATGGCCGTATTGCTTCTGGCAGCCGCTGTGCTGGCAGTTGTTGTGGTATCCAGAATGACTGCGGAAATATCCAATCTCCGCAACACCATGCGCATGGTATCCGCCGGCAACCTGGAAGTAAGCTATGAGATCAAAAGCAAAGATGAAATCGGACAGATTGGAAAAACCTTTAACCACATGGTGGTTCATATACGGGAGCTGATGAACAAGGTTTCGGAGGAAGAAGAGCAGAAACGCCTGGTTGAAATTGCATTTCTTGAGGCGCAGATCAACCCTCATTTTATTTCCAATGTTCTCAATAATGTGATCTGGATGGCAAAGATCCAGCATGCAGATAACATTATCCCGCTGGTTCAGTCTTTAAATTCCATGCTTCAGAATGTTATGCACCAGGAACATGACCTGATCCCGTTGAAGGACGAGCTGGCTTATCTGGATAATTATCTGCGAATTGTGGAATACAGCGGAAGCTATGATTTTATCCTGGAAAAAGACATTGAGGAAAACACACAGGATCTTCTGGTTCTGCGCTTTATCTTACAGCCCATCCTGGAAAATGCCATTTATCACGGTCTGCCCCATGGACTGGATAAAGAAGGAAAAATATTAATCTCTGCACACATTGTGGAAG
>CAVJRB010000302.1:0-3283 GCA_963651655.1 bacterium
TACACAGGCAGCAGCAAGGATGATCCAGCAGTTGACCGGTGCAGATCTGTATCAGATCAAGACGGACCGTTATTACCGCAAATCCTTTATGGGAACTGCAGCCAGAGCATGGATTGAAAATACCTTTGATCTGCGCCCTGCCCTCGCCGCAAAACCAGAAAGCCTGGATCAGTATGATACCATATATGTGGGGTATCCCATCTGGTGGTTTAATGCGCCAATGGCAATTGGTACCTTCCTGGAAAGCTATGACCTTTCCGGAAAAACAATCGTTCCCTTCTGCACAAGCCAGGACAACGATATCGACATTACCATGGATTACATAAGAAAGGCAGCAGGCGGTGCCACTGTGCTGGATGGACTTAGAATCCATGGAATGGGCCCCGAAGAGGTAAAGGCATGGCTGAAAGAGAGTAAAGTAATACTGGCACAATAACAATCTAAAAGCCAGGAACTGCTCCGCTGCAAAACAGGTCCTGCAATTCTCAAAAGCCTTATCCTGTAAGTGTGATAAGGCTTTTTTGAACTTAGAGCGTGCTCCAAAAATCATTTTATGGGAGAGATAAGAATCCCCTGGCATGAGGGACCAGGGGATAAGAGGTATGTGATATGATAGTTGTTAACTGGAAAAATTATTCGGCATCCGGTGTATATGAGATATCAGTTGCATATACATCATATTTACGGAGAAATTCCAGATACTGCTCTTTGGAAGCAATCAGCTCCGGAGTATTCTTCTTTACAGATGCAAGGTCTTCCAGGCAGGCCTGAAGATTATATTCACCGCCATAATTATAAATTGCAGCATCTTCCAGAATCCGAATGGTGTAGGTGTGATATGGCGGGATATCAATAATAGAATCGGCATTGGCAATGAATGTCTGGGATTCTGCGTTAGAATGAGTATGCTGAACGGTTACTTCAACAGATCCGCTCTTTACATAAAACAGATCATAGCCTCTATGCGGGTATGCATATTCTACTTTTAATCCTTTTTTGGTATTTGCATGCCAGATTTCCTTGCAGCCTGCAGTTTCGAATTTGCAGATTTTCAGCTGAATGGAATATCCGTCTCCTTCGAAAGTTGTCCAGGCAAAATCAGGGGTACGGCACTGGAATACTTCGTGATGATCTACGGCAGGCTGATCAGCGACAACCGGTGCCTGACGCGCAACTGTTTTGCCTTCGCGGTACATTGTCATGAAAGCTGGATCCTCTTTGCAGGATTCGTAGTAATTGTTGACCATATTTTTTTCGAAAATGCCGCCGGACATATCCATTTCCTGGAAAAGCTCTCTCCAGATGGTGTCTTCTTCCAGAAAAACAAAACCGTGAGCAGTATATGGCGGCAGATGGATCAGATCTCCCTCCTTTGCAATGAAATGCTGTCCATTTACAACACAGTCAACACTTCCTTTGGCAATTTCAAAAGTTTCAAATCCATGTGCATGCCAATGATAGGGTACATCCGTTCCCTTGTGGTAAACAGTATCAGAAAATTCATCTTTCTGTCTTGGTCCCCGTGGAAGAATGAAATCATTTACAACTTCACCGCCTTCGTTATAATGGCGCACCCAATCCTTGGGGTTCATCATATCGATGACATATTTATGTCCGGTAAAATCCGGGATTTTTTCCATTTCTGCTAACTTCATTTGGTAATCTCCTTCTGTGAATAATATTGAAAAAGATTGAACATGTTCAATACAAATATACCACAAAAGAAAATTAAGTCAATACACTTATGAATAAAAATACAGATTATTTGCAAAATGCATTGGAATTTTGAATAAAGGCTATTACCACATCTTCCGGAGGAACATCAAGGAGCGGATGCCCCAGCCTTTCAGCCATGAGAATGCTTTCACGGTTCCGTTTTTTAATTTCTTCTTCCGGAATGAAGTGATTCATAGCTGTACTGCAGATCAGATAGGGTACTTCTTCATAAGAGATAGAGGGAAAAAGCCCGGTCTCTTTTTTCAGGATGATTGTTTTTTCCATCATATATGGAAGATAGCGTGAGTAAAGAAGCTCAGAGTCCGGATCGGATTCAAAATTATAAAACTTCTTCAGGCTGTTTGCCAGTGTCATAGGGCGTTCAGCAAGGGATTTGAAGAAAAAATCATTGTTCAGGGAATCTAAATAAAAACTCCAGTACCCATGCGTCCTTACGTAGTTAAAGAAAAGACGCACTGTTACAAGATCATATAAAACAGGATCATCATTTACGGAAAGGGAATCCGGTAATGGAGTAAAGGCATACTGGGATAAAAGAGATAAGACCTGTTCCCCAAGAGCCTCCTTGCTGCCAAAATAGTGGTTGACCATTCCAAGGGAAACACCGGATTGCTCTGCAATCTGACGGATGGTGGTATTTGCATAGCTGTTTTCACGGAATAACTTCAGTGAAGTCATTAAAATGGTATAAATGCTCTGTTCGCGCCGAAGTAAACTCATAACTGCCTCCAATGTATATTTTGTATAATTATAAAAAATGCAGATATAGTTATTGACAATTGAACATGTTCAGTGTATAATCTGCAACAAGTTAAGAATTGAACACGTTCAATTGCTAAAGCAGTAAACGGATTCGATTCTGTACTAGATTCATACTACATGAGCACAGCTTGTTTGTCAATGAGGGCAGAAAGCAGAAGTGCTCTATGACAGGGAGGAAAAGAAATGGCACGTTACATTTTAAAACGTCTCTTATTGATGATTCCGGTAATCCTTGGCATTTCCTTACTGGTGTTTGCCATGCTGGAATTATCTCCAGGAGATCCTGCCCAGATTATTCTGGGAATGAAAGCCACACCAGAGGCTCTGGCAGATCTGAGAAAGCAGATGGGACTGGATCAGCCATTCTGGACAAGATATTTTAATTATGTTCTGAATGCACTCCATGGTGATTTTGGAACCTCATGGCGTACAAATCTTCCGGTATTTCAGGAAATCGTAGCACGTATGCCTACTACCATCAGACTGGCCCTTGGTTCTATGTTCCTGGTAGTTCTTATTGGAATCCCGGTAGGAATCATATCTGCTGTAAAACAGTATTCTGTGCTGGATAATCTTACACTGACTGGTGCACTGATCTTATCCTCAATGCCTGCATTCTGGCTTGGAACACTTCTCATTTTATTATTTGCATTGAAGCTTTCCTGGCTTCCGGCTATGGGAAACGATTCCATATCCGGTTATATTCTTCCGTGGATCACACTTGCTGCCTCCTATCTTGCGACTTTGGTACGTATGACAAGATCCAGTATGCTTGAGGTAATCC
>CAVJRB010000303.1:0-2435 GCA_963651655.1 bacterium
GGCTCATACTGCTGCTGATACACATAGATTCCCACCAGAACCGCCGCTGCAAACAGAATGATAAAAATAAGCTTCCAGGGATTTCTTTTTCGCATTTGGCCTCCTTATCCCAGCTGCCGGATCCGCTCCAGAATGTCTCTGGTATTTTCCCGGAACAAAAGTTCCTTGTTGTAACGATAATATCTTTCGCAGGAGTACTCCTGAAGGAAGGAAACTGCCGGGCTGCTGGTATTCAGCTCTGTGATAAACACAACCAGCTCCTGTCCTCCTGCAAAAGCGCTTTCCATAAAATCAAAGGCATATTCCAGCTGTCTGGCTGCCTGATCAAAATCTTCGTCATATTTTTCCTTTGACTCATTAAACCACTGGCGAAGAAAAGCGAAGGCTGCTTCCCCGTCCTGGACATTTTCTTTTTTCAGGTTCATCACGTAGCGCTCCAGCGTATCCAGCACCTGCTGGTCGTGATGAATGTCTTCCCTGGACAAAAGCCCTGCCTTCTTTCGGGCTGCAGACTCTGCCTGATAACGGTTCTTCACATCCTCAAGATAAACCATGGGCTGCTCCCTCTGGCCTTCCATAAGAGGCTCTTTGCTTTCCTTTAAAATATCAAAAACAGCGGCAAGCATATCCTCTTCCTCGCGGACCATTCCAAAGCTCTTGTTCAGCCTGGAAAGGAGGAGCCCGGTAACACTCAGCTTCTCATCAAAAGATGCGTGGGCTGCCTTTTTCACCAGAATATCATCGATATGGCCATTTAATACCTCATCGATCTGATAATCTGTGCGGTACTTATAAAACAGTTCCAGATAATTGGCAAAATCCCTGGCAATCTGGGGATGCTGGATATACTGGCCTGCCACCTCACGGTCCACTGTTTTGTGAAGCTTCTCATAGACCTGGATCAGACGGGAAAGATCCTCCCAGCCTCTTGGTGTGGCGAAATTTTTGCCGTCCACAGTGCTTTCCATCTTGTAGAAATTGGCGGGCCTTGTGTTCAGATAGGAAATCACGGCAGGGTGCACGCCGGCTGTATAGGCATACTCTCTCCACGCGTCAAAATCCGGCTCCACCTGGATCTTTTTCACACGGTCCATGGTCACTACATCAAATTCCCGGACGGACTTGTTGTATTCCGGGGGATTTCCTGCTGCCACGATCAGCCAGCCCTCCGGAATCTTATGGCTTCCGAAGGTTTTGCACTGGAGAAACTGCAGCATGGCAGGGGCCAGCGTCTCGGAAACGCAGTTGATCTCATCGATAAAAAGGATTCCTTCCCTTAGTCCGGACTCCTGGATTTTCTCGTAAATGGAAGCCACGATCTCACTCATGGTATACTCTGTAACCGCCATTTCCCTGCCGTCAAATTCCTTTTTGGAAATAAAGGGCAGACCGATGGCGCTCTGTCTGGTGTGATGGGTGATGGTATAGGATACCAGTCCCACCTTGCATTCCCTGGAAATCTGCTCCATGATCTGGGTCTTGCCGATTCCAGGTGCCCCGATAAGAAAAATGGGGCGCTGTGCCATCACCGGGATCTCGTACTCCCCGTACTCATTTTTCAGAAGGTAAGCTTCTATTGTATTTCGAATCTCTTCTTTCGCTCGCTTAATATTCATAATCTCTCTCCTCGTATTGCCAAAATCCACATTCACTTCTGGACCATCTTACTTCGCCAGATCCTCACTGTCCAGAATCAGTTTAATAGCCCAGGGCGGCACATCAATGTCCTGGTAATCCTCCTTCATGAAAACGAAAGCCGTCTCGTAAGGAGGCATTTTGGCAGGATAGATTCCATAGCCGTCTGTAAAATAGATCAGTCCCCGAAGCTTTGTAAATTTCTTCGCCCGCATCAGCTGCTCCACATAGGCAAAGGCCGGTCGGAAATCCGTGCCGCCTCCCCCTTTCACAGTGAAATGGGACATATATTCCTTTAACTGCATGGCATTCTCAATGACCACATCGGACTGGATCTTCTCATCGCACTGGAGAATATGCACATGGATCCGCCTGAAATAGCTCTCCGATTCACTGAGCACGCTGTAGGTCTCCTCCAGAAACTTCTGCACCAGTTCACCCTTGCAGGACATGGAAGTGTCGATGACGATGACGAAATCCTCCACCTTCCGCTCTTCCCTGGTCTCCAAAGGCTCGATCAGAGGCATGTTGCCATACAGATTCATTCCATAATTGTAAAATATATAATCGAAAGTGTCCATATCCACTTTCATTTCTTCTTTCAAAACAGAGAACTTCCGCAAAAATTCCTTGTAATCATAGCGGTTCCGGTTCTGCGCCCGAAGCTGGTCCACAAGGGTCTCCCCGCCCTGTCCAGCCTCCTTGGAAAAGGTCTCCATCTCGGTCTGCATGCGGTTCCTGATGTCATCCCAGTTCTTTTTCCTCTGGGACATCTGAGGGCTGTTTGGATGGTTCTCGTA
>CAVJRB010000304.1:0-3180 GCA_963651655.1 bacterium
CCTATCACCCAGGAGCAGATGCAGGCAGATTTTGATTATTACATTGCCCAGAGAATCCTTGAAAGGATGCGTAAAAAGGGGCTGATCACGGCTGACGAATTCAACAAGATTACGGCTGTAAACCAAAGAAAATTCTCACCCTATTTGGCTCCGATAATGGAATAAATGAGTTGCTATATGTCCGATAGTACGGGTTAATGTTACTACCCTGAAAGAGAGGTGAGTTGATGAAACGGATTACCAAAATAGAAGAAAACAACGCTGCCAAAGAAAAGAAGAAAATCAGGGTGGCAGCATACTGCCGTGTGTCAACGGACAGTGACGAGCAGCTGATATTCCTGGATGCTCAGAAAGCGCATTATGAGTCTTACATCAAACTCAATGACGAATGGGAGTACGCAGGGCTTTACTACGATGAGGGCATCAGCGGAACAAAGGTGGATGCAAGAAGCGGACTGCTTTCCATGCTTTCGGATTGTGAAGATGGAAAGATTGACCTTGTCATTACGAAGTCCATCAGCCGATTTGCCCACAATACCACGGACTGTTTGGAGATGGTCAGAAAACTGACTGACCTTGGCATCTACATCATATTTGAAAAGGAAAACATCCACACCGAATCAATGGAGTCGGAGTTGATGCTTTCCATTTTGGCGAGTCTTGCAGAGAGCGAGTCAGTATCCATTTCTCAGAACAGCAAATGGAGCATCCGCAAACGCTTTGAAAAAGGCACATTCGTTATTTCCTACCCTCCATACGGCTATGCCAATGTGGATGGGGAGATGGTGATCGTGCCGGAACAGGCAGAGATTGTCAAAGAGATATTCGCATCCTGCCTTGCCGGGAACGGCACCTATACCATTGCTAAGAAACTCAATGACAGAGGCATCCCTACCAAGAAGGGCGGCAAGTGGCACGGCAGTACCATCAACGGGATTCTTACCAATGAGAAGTACACAGGAGATGTAATTTTCCAGAAAACCTACACAGACAGCCGATTCAGGCGGCATACCAATTATGGAGAGCAGGATATGTTCCTTTGTGCGGAACATCATGAAGCCATTATCAGTCATGAAGTTTTTGACAAGGTCAGGGAGATACTTGATCAGAGGGCGGTGGAAAAGGGCAACGGCAGTAATACCTCACGCTACCAGAAACGCTATGCCTTTTCCGGGAAGGAGATTATGTGGCATGGACTTGCGATACGCATCTCAGGGATAAAAATGCCTGCCCGATGCTTTACATCGAGGATGAAGCTATAAAGACAGCCTTTGCCACGATGATGAACAAGCAGGTATTTGGACATCAGGAGATTTTAAGACCGCTGATGCGAAGTCTCCGGGGCATGGATGATAAGGACAGACTCCTCCAGATTGATGCCCTGGAACGGCAAATTGAAGAGAAGGCGGATAAGAAGCAGACTCTTACCATGCTGATGGCACAGGGGCTTCTGGATGCAGGGGTCTACAATTCCGAAAGCCATGACCTCCTTCTGGAAGAACAGAAGCTGAAAAGTCGCAGAGAGGAACTGATGAACAACATCGGTGGTGACAAGACGAAGGTACGGGAGCTGCAGGCACTGATGGATTTTACGTCCAAGGGTGAGATGCTTACAGAATTTGATGAGGAACTTTTTACGGCATTTGTAGAGAATATCATTGTGCAGAGCCGAGAAGAGATCACCTTCCGTTTAAAATGCGGAATGAATTTAACAGAAAGGCTGGTGAGAGCAGATGCCACATAATCCATATGGCTACCGCATCACAGACGGTAAGGCAGAGGTTGACGAAGAACAGGCCGCAAGGGTCAGAGCCTTGTTTGGAAATTATAACTCAGGCATGGGACTAAAAGCGGCAGCAGAAAAAGCCGGACTTCCGATTTATCACTGCAGCGCAGGACGGATGCTTCGCAATACCCATTACCTTGGGGATGCGTATTACCCTGCCATCATCGATAAGGATACATTTGAGAAAGCAGAAGAAAGACGGCAGGAAACTGCAAAATATCTGAACAAGTACAAAGAATTAAAGCCACAGGAAAGACCGCCTGTTCCCACAAAATTCTCTATAGCAGAGCCGACAGAGCATTTTAAGGATCCATACAGACAGGCAGAATATCTCTACAGCTTGATAGAAAGCGAGGCATAACATGGGAAAGACAGTCACCATGATTCCAGCCCGCAGACGGGTGGGAAATACAGCGAAGGAAGAAGAAAGGCCAAAGCTGAGAGTAGCTGCCTACTGCCGAGTATCCACGGACAGTGATGAGCAGGCAACAAGCTACGAGGCACAGGTCGAGCATTACACAGAATATATCAAGAAGAACCCTGAGTGGGAATTTGCAGGAATATTCGCAGATGACGGCATCTCCGGCACTAATACCAAAAAGCGAGAGGACTTTAACCGCATGATCGAGGAGTGCATGAACGGCAGCATCGATATGATCATTACAAAGTCCATCAGCCGATTTGCAAGAAACACCCTGGACTGCCTGAAATTCATAAGACAGCTCAAAGAAAAGAACATCCCCGTGTACTTTGAGAAGGAAAATATTAACACGATGGATGCCAAGGGCGAGGTACTCCTTACCATCATGGCATCCCTTGCACAGCAGGAATCACAGTCCCTCAGCCAGAACGTGAAGCTTGGAATCCAATACCGTTATCAGCAGGGACATGTGCAGGTAAACCATAATCGCTTCCTTGGCTACACTAAGGATGAGAACGGACAGCTAATCATCGAGGAAGAGGAAGCCAAAGTGGTAAAACGCATCTACCGGGAATACCTGGAAGGGGCAAGTCTACAGGAGATTGGCAAAGGCTTAGAGGCAGACGGCGTCCTCACGGGAGCGGGCAAAAAGAAATGGCGTCCGGAGACGGTGCAGAAGATTCTTAGGAACGAGAAATACATCGGTGATGCCCTTCTGCAGAAAACCTACACGGTGGATTTCCTTAACAAAAAGCGTGTGAAGAACACAGGCATCATGCCACAGTATTACGTGGAAGGCAGTCACGAGCCAATCATTCCAAGGGATATCTATATGAGGGTGCAGGAGGAGATGCTAAGACGGGCAAACCTTCATAGCGGACAAGAGCGAAAGAAACGAGTCTATTCCAGCAAGTACGCATTATCCAGTATCGTTTACTGCAGTAAGTGCGGTGAAATTTACCGAAGGATCCAG
>CAVJRB010000305.1:0-2040 GCA_963651655.1 bacterium
CAAACTGTCCGTCTGCTCTTTTCGCACCTAATCTCTTTGACTCGGAATCACGACCGTTCTTTGTAGAACCAACTCCCTTTTTATGTGCGAATAACTGAAGGTTCATCTTCATCATTGTTGTTACACCTCCTTGACTCTTACTGTCAAATATCGATTGTTATAACTATGCTCAATTTCTGTTAATCCGAGAATCAGGGAATCCATAAGAAGCTTCCCGCGCTCAGTATTAGGATTTGTTTTAAAATGGATGGATACATATCCGTCATCCTCTCCGACCTCGATCTCCTCATCTGTAAATGCATCAAGTGAATTCACAGTGGTGATGATCAAAGCGGATACAGCGGCACATACGATATCCTGTCCCTCTTCGGCATAGCCTGCATGTCCTCTGGACAGAAAATCCAGATAAGAGCCATTTCTCTTCTTAACTGTAATATTGATCATAACAGCACCAGATTAAGCGTTGATCTTTTCGATTTTAACTTTGGTGTACTGCTGTCTGTGACCGTTTTTCTTGTGATATCCAGTTTTTCTCTTGTACTTGTAAACGATGACTTTCTTAGCCTTTCCGTTCTCAACTACAGAAGCGGTAACACTGGCATCCTTAACGTCTTCTCCAACTTTTAATCCCTCATTGCTAACTGCAATTACGTTATCAAAAGTAACGGTTTCACCAGCTTCAACTCCGAGCTTCTCAACTCTGATTACGTCGCCTTCAGCAACTTTGTACTGTTTACCACCTGTTGCAATAATTGCGTACATTTGTGGCACCTCCTATAGACTTTACTCGCCAAATATGGTGGCCTTTCGGCTCTTAAACCTCTTTGTGCGGCATACTTGATTATAATAACAGGGAGATCCCTGTTCGTCAAGTGGTTTTTGAAAATATTTTGTAAAATTTTGAAATTTTATTTGGCATCTGCTGTTGTGTCACCCGATTTTATCTGTTTAATCTCTTCAATTACAGGCCGTCTGACCTTTTTCCTGGTCATTTCCAGAATATGCAGCGGCGTAATATCTACCGCCTTGCATTTCACTGGATCTTTTCGCAGATATTTCTGAAGTACATGGAACAGCTCGTCATTGTGATCCGGATTAGCCATATTAATAAAGTCGATGAGGATGATTCCGGATAAATTGCGCAGGCGAAGCTGTCTTGCAATTTCCTTTGCCGCTTCCAGGTTAATCTTGCGGTAGGTCTCTTCTGCTTTTTTCTTTCCGGTAAATTTACCGCTGTTTACGTCTATGGAAACGAAGGCCTCGGTCTGCTGGATCACAATGAACCCGCCGCTGTTCAGCCAGATTTTTTCCTTCTGGACTTCCTCCAGGGCATTTTCCAGACGGGAAAGCTTATATAATGGAAGAAGCTTGTCCTGGTAAAAACGGGCCTTATTCTCTTCTCCCGGGCTTGTTTCCTTCAGATAGGAAGTGATCTGCTCATAAATGTGCGGATTGTCTGTTACAATGTCGGTCAGGTTTTCGCTGTAAATATCCCGAAGGGTGGTGAGATAAACCGGTTCGGTCTCGTACAGAACACTGAAGCAGGTGCGGCTTCTGCCGTTTACCGCAACTTTTTCATAGAGGTTCTTCAGATAGGAAAGCTCCTGCAGGATTTCGCTTTTTTCTGCCTGTGCGGCGTTGGTGCGGACGATAAGGCCGTATTCCTTATCTGGCCGTGCCGCCTCCTCTTCCAGCCAGGAAGATAAGGTGTGGCGTTCCGTGCCGGAAAGCTTGCCGGAAAGGCCAAATTTTTTTTCACCAGTAGTAAGAACCAGATATTTGCCTGTGAAATTTAGGTTGGCGGTAAGGGCAGGAAGTTTGCCTTTCATGGCGTCGCGGCTTACCTGGACAAGGATCTGATCTCCAGGGCGAAGGGGGCTTCCAGGGGCTTTTCCAGAGGCATAGATCACGTGCTCTGCTTCCTGAAGGGGAAAATAACCGCGCACGCCAGGGGCAATCAGGACGAATGCGGCCTGGATGTTGACGGCAATATTTTCCACCTGTCCCACATAAATATTTCCAAGAATGGACTGGCGGGCA
>CAVJRB010000306.1:0-3316 GCA_963651655.1 bacterium
GAACACATACGCTATGATTAATATGTTTGAGGTAAACGAGACCAATAAAATGATCGAGCAGGAGAACCTGGATGTGCGTACCATCACCCTTGGAATCAGCCTGCTGGATTGTATTGACAGAGATCTTGAGAAATTAAACGAGAAAATTTATAACAAAATTACTACTTACGCCAAAGACCTGGTAGCAACTGGAGAGAAGATTTCTGCCCAGTACGGAATCCCTATTGTAAACAAGCGAATTTCCGTAACCCCCATCGGCCTAGTAGGCGGAGCTGCCTGCAAGACTACGGAGGATTTCGTAACCATCGCCAAAACTCTTGACAAAGCTGCAAAGCAGGTAGGCGTAAATTTTATCGGCGGATATACCGCTCTTGTAAGCAAAGGAATGACCCCGGCGGAAGAGCTTCTGATTCGTTCCATTCCCCAGGCACTTGCAAGTACTGAGCGGGTGTGCAGCTCTGTAAATGTTGGTTCCACCAAGACGGGAATCAATATGGACGCTGTGAAGCTGATGGGTGAGATTGTCCTTGAGACAGCCCAGGCTACCAAGGAGCAGGATTCTCTTGGCTGTGCAAAGCTGGTGGTATTCTGCAACGCGCCGGATGACAACCCGTTTATGGCAGGTGCTTTCCACGGCGTTACAGAGGCAGACTGCATTATCAACGTAGGCGTCAGCGGCCCTGGCGTTGTAAAGACCGCTCTTGAGAAAGTAAGAGGAGAGGATTTTGAGACTCTCTGTGAGATGATCAAGCGTACCGCATTTAAGGTTACCCGTGTGGGACAGCTGGTTGCCCGTGAGGCATCCAAGATGCTGGGCGTTCCATTTGGCATTGTGGATCTTTCCCTTGCCCCAACTCCTGCAATCGGCGACAGTGTAGCGGAGATTCTGGAGGAGATCGGCCTTGAGAGAGCCGGAGCACCGGGAACCACAGCAGCCCTTGCCCTTCTCAATGACCAGGTGAAAAAAGGAGGTGTCATGGCGTCCACAGCAGTGGGCGGCTTAAGCGGCGCATTTATTCCGGTCAGCGAGGACCAGGGAATGATCGACGCTGTGACAGCAGGTGCCCTTACCATTGAGAAACTGGAAGCTATGACCTGCGTATGCTCCGTTGGACTTGATATGATCGCAGTTCCGGGAGACACCAAGGCATCCACCATTTCCGGAATTATCGCTGATGAGGCAGCCATCGGAATGGTGAACCAGAAGACCACGGCAGTCCGCCTGATCCCGGTAATCGGGAAAGGTGTGGGAGAGACTGTGGAATTCGGCGGTCTGCTTGGCTATGCCCCGATCATGTCGGTCAATAACTTCTCTTGCGAAGCATTTGTAGCAAGAGGTGGACGCATCCCGGCTCCGATCCACAGCTTTAAGAATTAAGAACAAAATAAAAGAAATTGCACTTGACATTCTTACAGTACTGTGTTAAAGTATAAACCAGTTAAACCGATGAGAAAGAGTAGTAAACCAGATGTGACATTTGGTCATTGTGAATGGAATGAGCGATGACCTGACAGAGAGCGGAGGATGGTGTGATCTTCGTATGAAGCGGCTGGCGGAATGGACTTTCGAGGGCGGCCCGAAATTTTGAATCGAGAGTAGGCGCCGACGGGAACCGAACCCGTTACCAATCAGGAGTGTATGTTTGTACATGAGAAAGTGGACGATTTGTCAATTTGAGTGGCACCGCGATAATAAGAATTTATTACCGTCTCAAAGAACAACGAAAGTGTTGTTCTTGAGGCGGATTTTTATTTATCCCACTCATTCTTTCTCGCAGACAAGATGCGGGGAATCGGCTCAGTAATTCCCCAGCCAATTTTAAGAGAGAGAGGAAAACAACTATGAAAAAAAGAATGATCGCAATCGCAGCAGCAACAATGGCAACTATGATGGCAACACCTGTTCTGGCAGATGACTATAAGATCGGTATCTGCAACTACGTAGATGATGCATCCCTGAACCAGATCGTAGACAACTTAGAGAGCCGCCTTGCAGAAATCGGGGAAGAGAAGGGCGTAAACTTCGAGATTTCCTATGACAACTGCAACGCAGATGCCAACGTAATGGAACAGATCATCTCTGATTTCCAGGCTGACGGCGTAGATCTGATGGTAGGCGTTGCAACTCCGGTAGCTATGCGTATGCAGGCAAGCACAGAAGGAACCGACACTCCGGTTGTATTTTCCGCAGTATCTGACCCGGTTGGAGCAGGACTAGTAGAGTCCCTTGACGCACCTGGTGCAAACCTTACCGGAACAAGCGATTATCTGGATACCGCTTCCATTATGAAGCTGATCGAAGCAGTAAATCCGGATACCAAGAAGATCGGACTTTTATATGATATCGGACAGGATTCCTCCACAGCAGCCATCGAAGCAGCAAAAGCTTACATGGATGAGAACGGAATCGAGTATGTAGAGCGTACCGGAACCACCACAGATGAGGTACAGCTTGCAGCAGATGCGCTTGTGGCAGACGGTGTAGATGCTGTATTTACCCCAACAGACAACACCATCATGACAGCAGAGCTTTCCATCTATGAGAAATTCATTGACGCAGGAATCCCGCACTACACAGGAGCTGATTCCTTCGCATTAAACGGAGCTTTCGCAGGATACGGCGTTGACTATGCAAACCTTGGTGCAAAAACAGCTGATATGATTGCTGACATTCTTTTAAACGGTGCAGACCCGGCTACCACTCCTGTAGAGACCTTTGACAACGGTACTGCAACTGTAAATACAGAAACCTGCGAGGCACTTGGCCTTGATTTTGAGACTGTCAAAGCAGCTATGGAACCTCTTTGCACACAGGTAAATGAGATCACCACAGCAGAGAGCTTTGATGAACTGGAAGAAAACTAACCGGAGGAAAAAACTGTGACACTGGCTACTGCACTCTCCTTAGGAGAAACTGCCCTGAAACTGGGACTGATCTGTTCTCTGACTGTCCTTGCATTATTTTTAAGTTATTCCATGCTGAATGTCTGCGACCTTTCTACAGACGGCTGCTTTACTCTAGGCGCCGCTGTAGGAGCCGCCGTGGCAGTCAGCGGACATCCTTTTTTATCCATTATAGCGGCAATGCTTGCCGGAATCTGCTCCGGTTTTGTAACCGGATTTCTGCAGACGAAGATGGGCGTTGACAGTCTGCTTGCGGGAATTATTGTGAATACAGGTTTGTATTCCATTAACATTGCGGTGATGGGAGGTTCTTCCCTGATCAATATGAACCGTACAGACACGGTATTTTCCATGATGAAGGACGTCCTGGCAGATACTCCATTGAAAGGTAGAGCAGACATTCTTGTTGCAC